>NZ_JBYNRX010000009.1:0-115136 GCF_057785375.1 Roseiflexus sp. | reverse complement strand
GTTCTCCGGGTAGACGAAGGCAAGTTCTCCGGGTAGACGAAGGCAAGTTCTCCGGGTAGACGAAGGCAAGTTCTCCGGGTAGACGAAGGCAAGTTCTCCGGGTAGACGAAGGCAAGTTCTCCGGGTAGACGAAGGCAATGCCTTCGTCTACCCAAGCGGCGATGCTTTGGATAGGCTCTACATCGTCGTATCCGGCGCACCAGCAAACAGATCGGCGACGCGGAAGGCGATGTCGGGCAGACAGGCGAACGTAACCTGCGCCGTCGCCTCCGCGACCTGCGGCGCGGCGTAGCGACCGGGGGCTTCGAGCAGGTAACGCCGCATCTGGCGTTCTTCCGGGTCCACAATCGCATACTCCGGGACGCCAGCCGCCGCATACGCCGCCAGTTTCACCCGTTCATCATAGGCGCGCGTCCCCGGCGACAGCACCTCGACAATCAGATCGGGGACGCCGTAGATCCGTCCATTGCGGAACAGATCGGCGCGCGATTGCAGCACCACCACATAGTCGGGCTGCACCGGGTCGCAACCCGGCATAATCACGCCGATCGGCGCCGGGAAACAGTATGCCAGCCCCGCATCTTCCGCCGGAATGCCGATGAAGCGCTCGAGACGACGGATAATCCACTGATGGAAACTGTGCGGCGCAGTGGTCATGTAGAGCACTCCATCGATGATCTCATAGCGGTTGCCGTCATTGGGGAGCGCCTCCCAATCCGCCAGCGTCCAGCGCCCCTGGAGCGGGCCAGCGACGACCGGCGAGTCGGTTTTTATCACGAGCGTGGTCATGGTTCCTCCCCGCCTCAGCGAAAGACGCTCAGCGCCATGTAAAACGACACGCACCAGTTGGGCGCGTCCACAATCTGGCTGATGCGCAGATCGCCCGCCAGACTGCACAGGATGTACGCGTCTTCGCGGCTCAACCCCTTCTCGCGCTCCAGCCATGCGATCATGTCGCGCACCGCATTCTGCGCATTCGTCATCAGGTCGGGTCCGATAGCGGTAGTGACAAAATATCCCTTCTCGTCATACGCGGGCTGGATCGGTCCTGGCGGCGTGAAGAACTGGTAGCTCCAGGGGCGCAGGCTCCGCCCTTTGAGCACGTTGAAGCGCAGGCTGAACTGCATCGGGCATTCGATGCCGGTGACGCACACCTCGCCGTCTCCCTGCGCCGCGTGGCAGTCGCCAGCCGAGAAGAGCGCCCCTGGCACGAAGACCGGCAGATACAGTTTTGCACCAACATTCAGATGGCGCGTGTCGATGTTGCCGCCGGCCTTGCCGCACGGCAGCACGTCGAACGCTCCCGGCTCATCGAGCGCCACTCCCATCGTGCCACAGAACGGCTGAATCGGAATGTGGATATCGTCGCGCAGCGGCGCAGCGACGCTATTGCTCAGGTCGAAGTGGCGAATGTACGGCGTGGTAAAATCGTTCGCCAGCAGCCCCAAGCCAGGAATGATCCCTGTCCATCCCCAATCGAGCGTCTGCATGCGCAGGACCTCGACTTCGAGAATATCGCCGGGTTCGGCGCCTTTCACAAAAATCGGTCCTGCCAGCGGGTAGAGCTGATCGAAATCGAGGTTCGTCAGCACTGACGCATCGCAACCGGGGGTCACCTGATTGTTCGTGACCTCGGCGGTCTCGCAGTGAACGATGTCGCCTGGCTCGATCTCGATGACCGGCGGCAGGCTGTTGTCCCATTTGTGGTGGACCTGATCGGGGCGGAGTGCGTGTTCTGCCATGGAAGCCTCCTCCTGCGCATTGATCTGGCGGATTGTGGGAGTTCCATTATACTATCACCTGCCGCATCCCGTTGGGTGGGCGAAGGCACTGCCTTCGCCCACCCAATCGACTTGTTCATACTAAATTGCAGTGGTTTGGACAATACTGCCGTTGCGCGCGGGACGCCGGGGCGCTGCAGGCGAAAGCCCTCGCTGAGCACGCGGTTCGACTGCGCTCACCGCAAGTGCAAGCCCCGCCGGGGCTGCTGATGCCAATGGGCGGTCAGGCGTCCATGACCGGGGCGTGTTGACCGTTGCGCCTTGCGAACCAGATGCTCGAACATCTTGTTTTGACTGACCGCAATGTGGCATCAGCCACCCTCTCGCCTCCCCCCTCTCGCCTCTCCCCTCTCATCTCTCCCCTCTCGCCTCTCCCCTCTCATCTCTCGCCTCTCATCTCTCCCCTCTCGCCTCTCCTCTCTCCCCTCTCACCTTTCCCCTCTCCCCTCTCCCCTCTCACCTCTTCCCTCTCGCCTCGCGCGCGCACTCTGCACACCAGAGCGCGCAGTTCTGCGCAGACCAGCGCCTGCCGCCACGACGCGGATCGACCAGGTAGTAGACTTCGAGCGGAACGCCGGCGATGCCGCACCGTTCGCACCTGCCCCGCGCCCGACGATACACGCGCCAGTTGTAGCGCGGCAGATGCAAATCGAGCGCCAGATGAACCGTCAATCCAACGGCAAGCGGGCGCAACGGGGACCAGAGGAGCGCCGCGAGCCAGACCAGCGGCAACGTGACCTGCGGCTCATGCGCGACGGAGCGGAGCGACCCGTAGCGCGGTCGTGTGTCGCCATACCGGGGTGAACGGTGACGCCGACGGTCGTAGCGCAGCGCGCCGACCGGGTTCCAATCGCCGCTGCGCAGTGCATACAGCAAAAAATGATCCGCATCCAGCGCCACGCCGCCGAGGGTGGTCAGCGCGGCGCGTAACGGCGAGCGCGGATAGAGCGCCAGACCGGTCGCCGCAGCCGCCAGAAAATGGACACGAAAATGCATGGCACGCTCGCCGCCTACGCCCACCCCAGATCATCCGGTCCTGCCGAACTCTTTTTCGATGAAGCGGACGATTCTTCCCCGTCCTCATCGGCGCCGTCTTCCTCGCCCTTTTCTTTGCGCTGCAATTCCTCTTCCAGCATTTCGTCCACCATCTCGTCCCAGTCGTCGCCGACTTCTTCGCCAAGTTCCCTTCCCAGTTTCTTCGCCCAACGCGCAATCGAGCGCGGGTCATTCTCATCGAGACCGGCGAGCATCGAAGGATCGGCAAGCGCCTCAACGCGTGATTCTTCGGACTTGAGCACCGCCACACGCGAAATCGCACGGCGCACGTCCGTGGCGCCGCAACGCGGGCAGGCCAGACCCTCGGGATCGCGGAATCCGTACACCAGTTTCTGGAAATGTCCATTGCAATGCGGGCAGAGATACTCGTAGATCGGCATGGCTACGCCTCCTCTGGCGCCTGTGGTTCGGTTGACGATTTCGTGCGCTTCGCCAGTGCAGCGCGCAAACGGGCAACTTCCGCCTCCAATTTTGCGGCGCGGGCTTCCAGTTTTGCGGCATGCGCCTCCGCCGCCAGACGCGCCGCCTCCGCCGCCAGGCGCGCCTGCGTTTCTGCGAGCAACTCGCGTTCGGCAGCCAGACGCGCCGCTTCCGCTGCACGCCGCGCCAGCACTTCTTCGTCCGATGTTGGCAACCGCTCACCGGTTTGCGAGTTATAGAGCCGCAGGATCGAGTCTTCCTGGCGCAGTTCCAGGTTCAGGGCGTCGCTCCTCAACGGAAACGTCTGCATACGTTCATACATCCCATTGACCAGCCGGAAACCCTGAAGCTGTGGATCGAGATAGTCGCCGTTGGGATCGAAGATAAAATACTCCGGCACTCCCAGCGCAGCGTAGATCGCCGGTTTGCGTTCACGATCATCCTTCTGCGTGCGTTTTGAGGTAATCTCGATGACCACATCCGGCACACGCCCGCCTTCCTTCCAGGTTTGGAAGATCCGACGACGGCGCTGCGGCACACCCATGATGACGAACACATCAGGCGCAACAACGGCGCGCGGGTTGCCTTCTTCGTAGTAAATGAACAGATTGCCCGCCACGTAGGCGATGGTCGAACTCAGGAACCACTTCAGAGCAAAGATGAGATCGGTCATCAAGTCGCGGTGCAGATCGGTCTCACCCATGGGTTTGCCGTCGCTCTCCGGATAGTGGACGCGCCGGGGGCGAGCGGGTCGTTCCAGCGTCGTCATGGCAGCGCCTTCCTTCACGATTGTTTCAGGGCGCGGATCGCCAATGGCAGACGCGGCAGCAGGTCACCGGCGAGCGCTCCTGTATCGCCAAGTTCATCACGCACCATACGGCCTGCGGCGCTGTGGAGGTAGACGCCGAGCGTGGCGGCGTCGAACGGCTTCAGCCCTTGCGCCAGCAGCCCCGCGATAGCGCCTGCCAGCACATCGCCGGTTCCGGCAGTCGCCAGCGCCGGGTTGCCGCCGTCGTTCACGCGCACTCGACCTTCCGGGTCGGCAATGACGGTGGTTGCGCCTTTGAACACCACGATCTGCTTCCAGCGCGCAGCGGCGTCCTTCGCCACATCAAGCGGAACGTCGGCAATCTGTTCGACGCCGAGCAGGCGGCGCATCTCGCCGGGGTGCGGCGTCAGCACGCACCTGCCATGAGGCAGGCGATTCCAGGCCGTGCTGGGAGCGACATCTGTCGTCTCAGGATGATGGATCAGGTCCGCCAGGATATTCAACCCATCGGCATCGATAACCGTGAATGGCAGTTCCGGTCGTTGTTTCACGGCGGCTTTCTCACTTCCTGCCGTTGCGATGCGAAACCCGATCTGCCCGCGATGGCGCGGCGATTGCAGCCCAAGCAACCGCTCGAAGAAAGCGCGCGTCGCCTTTTCGCGCCCCAGACCCGGACCGACCAGCAACACCTGATAATCGCCGAGGATGGTGAGCAGTTCGTCGGCTGCGGCATCGCCGAGCACTCCCCATTCGGCTTCGGGCAACGGGTGGAGCGTGACTTCGGGGATACGACCCGGACCGAACACCTGGCTGCGCCCGACCGCGAGGGTCACCAGCCCGGCGCCGACACGCGCCGCGCCAGCGCTCGCCAGCGATGCCGCACCGGGATAATTGACCGATCCGGCGACCACGAGCACTTTGCCGTATGTGCCCTTATGCGAGTCCGGCGGACGAGGCGGCAGGAGCGAACGCGCCAGTTTCCCGTCGATCAGTTCGGACATGATACCCTCCAGGTCGTCTGGCGAAAGTCCGATATCGACGCTGCGCAGTTCGCCAGCATACGCGCGCGCCGGGTAGAAGAGCAACCCGCGTTTGAGCAGACCGGTCGAAACGGTCAGATCGGCGCACACCGCATCGCCGAGCAACACGCCGCTATCGGCGTGAACGCCGGTAGGAACGTCCACCGCAAGCACAAAGGGCCGATTTGCCCGCTCCCGCTGCGCGGTCACTGCATTCAGCGTTGCAATAATCGTCGCCAGTTCGCCTTCGACCGGGCGGTTGGCGCCATACCCGAGGAGCGCATCGATCACCAGGTCACTTTCGGCAAGCGTGGCGCGCAGCGTCTCACCGTGCAGATCATCGGCGAAGCGCACCTCGAGAATGGCGCGTTTGCGGCATAATTGCCAGTTTTCGTCACCAGCAGCACTGCTCCGCCGCCAGAGGTAGAGTGTGACCTGCACGCCGGCATCGTGGAGCAGGCGCGCTGCTACAAGCCCATCGCCGCCATTGTTGCCGGGACCGACCAGCACCAGCGCGCGGCGACCCGTGGGGTTGCCGAGTACGTCAAGTGCAACCCGCGCCACCCCAGCGCCGGCGTGCTCCATCAAGCCCGACCACGTCGCGCCGCGGGCAACCGCCGCTTCTTCGATGGCGCGCATTTCTCCCGCAGTGACGATCTTGCCCATGGTCGTCAGACAGGACATGCCTACTTGATTCGTTCGATATACTCGCCGGTGCGTGTATCGATCCGCACATAATCACCCTGATTGACGAAGGCGGGAACCGAAACGACCGCGCCGGTCTCGAGCGTGACCTGTTTGTTGACGTTGGTCGCTGTATCGCCGCGCACCGCGACGCTTGCTTCCGTCACCTGCAACGTCACGAACAGCGGCGGTTCGACTCCCAGGATTTTATTGTCATCGTAGAACAGGATGTCGGCCATCTCGTTTTCTTTGAGGAACTTCGCCGGTGCGCCGATCATGTCTTCCGCCACTTCGATCTGCTCGAACGTTTCCGTATCCATGAAGTGGTAGACATCGCCCTCGCGGTAGAGGAACTGCATCGGGCGCTTTTCGACGCGCACAATCTCGATTTCGGAACCGGCGCGCACTCGCTCTTCAATCGTTTTGCCGGTCTCGATGTTCTTCAGTTTCATGATCACCATCGCGCGCCAGTTGCCGGGGGCGTGGTGGTAGAACTCCATCACGCGGTGCAGCTGGCCGTTGTAGCGGATGATCATATTCGTGCGCAGATCTGATGTTGTCGCCATACTCCTGATCTCCACAGAAAGCGCCGCTCGCCTGTGAGCGGCGCCGCATGAATCGGCTGGTACACGATATATGTCAATTATAGCACAGGACGTATGCGGGTGAGTCGGTCTGATCGACGTGTCCTTCGCTGGCGTGTGCGGGATACAGGGCGGCTGGCGTTGGCTGCGACAGGCTCAGCCAACGCCGTCGGATATAATGTTGCATTCACCGTTTGTCGCGCCTGTGCGCCTATGCTATAATACCCTCGCAGCACACAGCACGGAAAGGATCGTACTGAACCCTGATCGCTTTTACCATCCACAAAAATTAAGACCATGCCACAACAAACATCATCAGGAACATATAAATACGTGTAGCGAACGTAATCAAATCCCGGACGCGCTGATCGATCCTTTCTTTACAACCTGACATCTGGGGAGCATATCTTGCCTGAACTCGCACGCTTCTTTGGAGTTATTATCCGCATGTATGTAGAACCTGGCACACCACACCATCAGCCGCATTTTCACGTCTACTACCAGAACTATGCAGCGATTTATGGAATTGACCCTATCGAGTACATCAGCGGCGATTTACCGCAACGCCAGAAACGTCTCGTGGAGGCATGGGCGGAGTTACATCACCAAGAATTGCTTGAAAACTGGGCGCGACTACAGTCTGGACAACTTCCCCACAAGATAGCGCCACTCAAGTGATTGGAAAGGCAGGAAAAGGCATGAATCACGCAATTTGCCGCGTCATCGGATTAGAAATCGTCCGCCCCTATACTCTGCGCGTAAAATTCGATGATGGAACAGAACGCGAGATTAATTTTCAGCCTGTACTGGCAGGGGAAATATACGGCGCCTTACAGGACGAAACATTGTTCAATCAGGTAGCGATCGATCCTGAAGTCCACACGCTTGTGTGGCCCAATGGAGCGGATTTCGATCCTGAGACCCTCTACAATTGGAAGAAATATGAAGATGCGCTGAAAAGTATGGCGCGTCAGTGGGCAATAGATCAGGTCAAAGCCTAGAGCGAACACCTACTAGACACCTGCGCCTGACTCTGCTCTGTCACGCTGTGCAAAGCGGTTCGTCTCCATTGCTATCTGGCGCGCACGTTGACCCTACGTTGAGATGTTGAGCATGCTCGCCCGACGTATGATTGGTCTGGTCGTGAGAGACACTACAGCAGGCAATGGTCATACGGAAGAAAGGGAAGCGCCATGCATGGCGAATACAAAATCCCCGGCGGGAAATTGGTGGTCGTTGATCTGAATGTGGCTGATGGTGCGCTGCGTGATGTAGTGTTGAGCGGCGATTTCTTTCTCGAACCGGCGGAAGCGCTGGAATGGATGACAGCCGCGCTCGAAGGTCTCCCGGCGGATACGCCAGTTGAGACGATTGCCGCACGGGTGCACGACGCAGCCGCGCACGCCGAATTACTCGGCATTACGCCGGAAGGAGTTGCCGAAGCGGTACGCCGCGCTCTTCAGGGAGGTGCGCAATGAGCACACATCCATCATCTTCCTGGCGCATGTATGACTGGCAGTTGATCCAGGACGCGCCAACCTCCCCGGTGAAGCACATGGCGCTCGACGAAGCGCTACTCGAAGAAGTCGCCGCCGGACGTCGCCCGCCGACGCTGCGCATTTGGGAATGGGCTGCCGGCGCCATCGTGATCGGTCGCTTCCAGTCGCTGCGCAACGAAGTCGATCTAGACGGCGCGCAACGCCACGGGATACAGGTCGTCCGGCGGATCACCGGCGGCGGCGCGATGTTCATCGAACCGGGAAATACAATCACCTACTCCATCTACGCCCCGGTCGAACTGGTCGCGCGCATGAGCATGGTCGACTCCTACGCCTTTTTCGACCGCTGGGTGCTCGATGCGCTGGCATCGCTCGGCGTCGAGGCATGGTACCAGCCGATCAACGACATCACCTCGGCGGCGGGGAAGATCGGCGGGGCGGCGCAAACGCGGCGCAACGGCGCAGTGCTCCACCACGTCACCATGGCGTATGACATCGACAGCGCGAAGATGACGGAAGTGTTGCGGATCGGGCGCGAGAAACTCAGCGACAAAGGGATTGCCAGCGCCGCCAAACGGGTCGATCCGCTGCGCCGTCAGACCGGTCTGCCGCGTGAGGCGATCATCGCGCGGATGATCGACACCTTCCGCGCGCAGCATGGATTGACCGATTCTGCAATCAAACCAGAGGAGTGGCAGGCTGCCGAACGATTAGCCGAAACCAAATTCGGCACAGAAGAATGGCTGCGGGCTGTGCCATAATCTCAGGACGCCGAAGGGGATCACTCCTCGAACCCGATGGCATCGGCAACGATGTAGAGGGGGCGTTGCTTGACCTCATCGTAAATGCGGCCCAGGTACTCGCCGAGGATGCCGAGGAAAACCAGCTGCACGCCCCCCATGAACAGCACCGCCACCAGCGTCGTCGCCTGACCCAGCAGTTCATTGCCGAGCAGACGCAGAATAATCACCGCAATAATGCCGAGTAGACCGAGCGCCGCCACGCCGAACCCCACATAGGTCGCCAGTTGCAGCGGCAGGTATGAGAAGGCGGTAATGCCATCCATCGCAAACTTCAGCATCTTGCGCAGCGGATATTTGGTAACTCCCGCCTTGCGCGCATCGCGCTTGTAGGTGACGCCGGTCTGCTTGAAGCCGACCCACACCGACAACCCGCGCATGAAGCGGTGATGTTCGCGCATCGATTTGAGCGCATCGACCACCTTGCGATCCATCAGGCGGAAGTCGCCGGTGTCGGCAGGGATGTCGACACTGGTGATTTTGCGAATGAGGCGGTAGAAGAGGGACGCAGTGGCGAGTTTGAACGCCGTTTCGCCCTCGCGCTCAGAGCGCACGCCGTAGATGAGTTGATACCCCTCGCGCCAGCGGGCGATCATGTCCACAATCACCTCCGGCGGGTCCTGAAGATCGGAGTCGATCACGGCGACTGCCTTGCCGCGCGCGTAGTCGGTGCCAGCGGTAATGGCGATCTGGTGCCCGAAGTTGCGTGAAAAGTTGATCACTTTGACGCGCGGATCGCGTTCGTGCAGTTCCAGCATAATCTGGAGCGACCGGTCACGCGACCCATCATTCACCAGAACAATCTCGAACGGCTCTCCCTGCGGCTCGATGGCTGCCACAACACGACTGTAGAATTCCGGCAGCAGCACCTCTTCGTTATATACCGGCGCTACAATCGAAAACGTGGGGCGCTCTGCATCGGTCACGCGCTGGTCACGGGGATGCGCCTGCGTCACAGGTTCAACGAGGGTCATATGGGGATGATCTCCTGAAAAGATGTCCTTTCCGGTCAGCACGCCCATGCTCATCGTCGCGCCCTTTCATTGTAGCATATGCCTGTGCTGATTGTGGCACGCAAGCGTGACATGAGGATGATGCAGGGCAATGCACTGGATATGACGTTTGTCATTTTTGTAGCCCAGCGGTTGGTGAGGATTGAGAAGGGACGCCTCTACGATGCCCGCTGCCTGTTGCTTCCCTCCAAGACCCTTGAGGTCGGGACATGTGCAAGCGCAGAGCAAGGATCCTTTCGCTGGCAAGGTTCCACAGCAGACACCAATACATTGGAGAAGACCTCAAGGGTCGGGTACGTCTTTGACCTTCGGCAGGCGCGGCGCAACGCCCCTACTTTCCCACCTTCAACCTTCAACCTTCGCACCGGAATCACACCGGCGTCAATTCTTCCCAATTCGGTCCCTTTTCAATCTCGACGCGCAGCGGGACGGCAAACGGCGGGTGCATGTCGCTCAACACCCCTTCCATCCGGTCGCGCACCAGCGCCACCACCTCGTCCACTTCTGCTTCCGGCGCTTCGAAGATCAGTTCGTCGTGGACCTGGAGCAGCATACGGGTGCGCAACTCGCGGCGGTGCAGTTCAGCATCGACCGCGATCATCGCCAGTTTCATGATATCCGCTGCTGTGGACTGAATGGGATGGTTGATCGCCTCGCGCTCGGCGGCCTGACGCCGTGGACCGGAGGTGCGCAGGTCGAACATGGGTCGGCGGCGCCCGAAGAGCGACTGCACATACCCTTCGTTCCGTCCAGTTTCCAGCGTGCGGTCAATGTAGTCGCGGATGCGGGGGAACTCATTGAACAGGCTGTCGATCAAGGCGCGCGCCTGTTCACGCGAAATGCCGAGGCGCTGCGCCAGGCCGAACGGGCTGATGCCGTAGATAACGCCAAAAACGACGGTTTTGGCGATTCGCCGCTGATTCTTGTCCACGGCGCTGAAACCGACGCCGAACAGACGGGCGGCAGTGGCGGCATGGATGTCGCGCCCTTCGATGAAGGTCTGGATCAGGTTCGGATCGCCGGTGATGTGCGCCAGCACGCGCAACTCGATCTGCGAATAGTCGGCGGCGATCAACACGTGGCCCGGCGCCGCGATGAAACCGCGCCGCACCTCGCGCCCCTCGTCGGTGCGGGTCGGGATGTTTTGCAGGTTGGGCGAATTGCTGCTCAACCGCCCGGTCGCCGCGCCGAGCTGATTGTAGTCGGTGTGGACTCTGCCGGTCTCCGGGTTGACCAGCGCGGGCAACTCATCGACATAGGTCGATTTGAGTTTGCTCAGGCGACGGTGGTGCAGGATCAACTCGATGATGCCGGTGGTGTCGCTTGCCTGCAATTCCTCGAGCGCCTGCGCCGTCAGCGAGTAGCGCCCTGTCCGCGTGCGTTCGAGACCGGCGGTGGGCAGGTTGATCTTGGGACCGAACAACACCTCGCTCAACTGATCGCCGGAGTTGATGTTGAAAGGCTGCCCGGCGATGGCGAAGATCTGCCGCTCAATCTCTGCAAGTTCCCGCCCCATGCGCTCGCCAAGCGCCCGCATATACGGAACATCGAGCAGAATGCCCGCCTGTTCCATGCGCACCAGCACTGGGACGAGCGGCATTTCCAGGCGATAGAAGATATCGGCGACGCTGCCGGCGGCACGCAATTTCGCTTCGAGCGCCGGTTTGAGGCGCAGCGTCATATCGGCGTCGGCGGCGGCATACGGCGTGGCGCGCGCAATCGGCACCTCGGCGAAGGTGACCTGGTTCTTTCCCTTGCCGATCAGTTCGCCAATCGCATCGAGCGGCTCGGCGAGTTCCAGTTCGTAGAACGCCAGGTCTTTCAGGTTGCGGCGTTTGTCGAGCAACCCGGCTGCTAGCATCGTATCGAACGACAGACCGGCAACCGGGACTCCGGCGCGCTCCAGCACTTCGATGTCGAACTTGGCGTGGTGGGCGATTTTGGGGCGCGCCGGATCGGCAAAGAACGGACGCAGCGCCGCGATCACCCGCTCGCGCGGCAGTTGCGCCTCGCCAGTGGCATGCCCGACGGGAATGTACCACGCCCGACCGGGAACTGTCGCCAGCGACAGACCGACGAGGTCATCGCGCAACGGATTCATCCCGCACGTTTCGGTATCGAACGCAATCAGCGGCGCAACGGTCAGTTCGGCAAGTACCGCGTCCAGGTCCTCATCGCTACACGCAGCGCGGTATTCACCCGGCGCCGCGCGCAGCGGCGCTTCGATGTGCACTACAGGCGGCGGCGCTTCCACATCGCCGAACAGAGTCAACTGCTGCGGTTCGGCGGAAGGCTCGGATGTGGCAGGCGCTTCTGACGCGAACATATCAACCTGGCGCGGCTCTGGCGATTCCGCCAGCGGCACAGACGGCAACGGCTGCGGCGCTGGCGGCAACGGCTGAGCAGCGGTTGTGTTGCCGGAAGGAGGAAGGCGTTTGACGAGCGACGCGCCAAACTCGAGTTCCTGGAAGACTGCAATCACCCGGCTGCGGTCGTAGTCGGCGAGCGTCGCCGCCGCGAGATTAAGCGTCACCGGCGCATCACACACAATCGTCGCCAGTTTTTTGCTGAAGAGCGCAATGTCGCGCTGCCCTTCGAGATGTTTCTGATAGCGCTTCGGCGCTTCGTGCAGATGGTCGTACAGGTTCTCAATCGTATCGAACTGATTGAGGAGCGCAATCGCACCCGCCTCGCCGATGCCTTTGACGCCAGGGATGTTGTCGGACGGATCACCCTTCAAGCCACGCAGGTCAGCGAGTTGATCGGGGCGCAGCCCTTTGTAGCGTTCCGCCACCTCTGCGATACTGTAGCGCGTGGTATTTTTCGGTCCGCGAAGGTACGGATTATTGAGGAGCACGGTCACATGCTCATTGACTAACTGGAGCGTGTCGGTATCACCGGTGAGGATCAGCGTCTCGACGCCGCGTTCGGTCGCCTGGCGCGCCAGCGTGCCGATCACATCATCGGCTTCGTACCCTTCGGCGGTGTAGATCGGGATATCGAACGCCGCCAGCACCTGCTTGATACGTGCGAGTTGCTGCTCGAACTCCGCCGGGGTCTCGGCGCGGTTCGCCTTGTATTCGGCGTACAGATCGTCGCGGAAGGTTTTGCCGACATCGAACGCCACTGCGGCATACTCCGGGTGATACTCCTCGATAGCATTGAGCATGGCCGAGGTGAAGCCATAGACCGCATAGGTCGGCTCACCGGTCGATGAGCGCAGCCCGGCTTCCGCCAGCGCGTGGAAGGCGCGATACGCCAGCGCGTGACCATCGATCAACAACAGCAGCGGACGATTCGATCCCACAGAACGCTCACTTCGCCATCTGGCGCTTCAGCGAGTAACACGGATATTCTAACGCATTCTGCGGGGCGAGACAAACGATCCGACAAAAAACGCGCGCTACGGTGTGCGGTGCACGAGCGCACGATTCCATATGTGAGCGGTTTCCCGATGGCCTTCACGCTCGATACTGTTCGAAGCAACTCACACAAAGGCACGAAGACGCGAAGGTTTCGGAACGCACCTGAGCAGGAGGACGGCAACCGCATAGAGCCAGACCTCGTATGGGCGGGTCTCAGACCCGCTCATACGGGATTGCAGCGCCGCCTCGCTCCAACGCCCCCTTCTCCCTGCTTTGGCGCCGCGCTTCGGCATGCTCAGCGCATCGCTCAGCGCACTGCTTGTGGGAGAAGGGGATTGGGAGATGAGGGAAAAACAGGCATCGTGGTTGGCAGCGTCACCGGTCACAAGATGGAACCAGGCGCGCAACGTCGGGGATGAAATGTTCGCGTGTTCGTTGGGCAAAGCGCAACGGTCAACGCACACCGGCAGGCGTGTCGTGGACGCAGACTGCGCCCCGGCAGCAGCAGCCCCAGCGGGGCTTTCACGTGCGGTGAGCACGGTCGAACCGCGTGCAGTGAGCATGGTCGAACTGCGTCCTCAGCGAGGGCTTTCGCCCGCAGCGTCCCGGCAGTATGGTACGAATAACCGCACGTTCGTATTAGTCCTGGGCAGCGCAGCAGGTGAGCCGCCAGCCGTTGGGCTACGTTGCCGTCTTCCTCACCCCTCGAACGCCTCCTTTTCCAGCAGCTGCACATCCACCGGATACCTGCCGGTGAAACAGCCGTTGCAGAACCCCTTGCTCGCACTGCCGGTTGCGCGAATGAGACCCTCCAGGCTGAGGTATGCCAGGCTATCGACTCCCAGGTGATCGCGGATTTCCGGCAGCGTCAAGCGGTGCGCAATCAGCTCCGGGTAGGTGGCCATATCAACGCCGAGGAAGCAGGGGTGTTTGATTGGCGGCGACGAGACGCGCATATGCACCTCGACAGCCCCGGCATCACGCAACAGCCGCACGATTGGACCCGACGTATTCCCGCGCACGATGCTGTCGTCCACCAGCACGACGCGCTTGCCTGCCAGACTATCGCTGAGCGGGTTGAACTTCAACTGCACGCCCAGTTTGCGCAGGCGGTCGTCGGGTTGAATGAAGGTGCGCCCGATATACCGGTTTTTGATCAGCCCTTCCTGATAGGGAATACCCGACTGCTGCGCATAGCCGATGGCGGCAGGCACGGCGCTATCCGGCACCGGAATAACAATGTCGGCGTCTGCTGGCGCCTCGCACGCCAGTTCGCGTCCGGCGGCCACTCGCGCCGCGTGGAGGGTCTGCCCGTCCACGATGCTGTCGGGCCGGGCGAAGTAGATATACTCGAAGAGGCACATTGCGCGCTGCGGCGCGGGAGAGTGTGCAATAGTGCGTGGACCGCGCTCATCGAACGCCACGATCTCGCCCGGCGCCAGTTCACGCTCCAGCGTTGCGCCGATCGTCGCCAGCGCACAACTCTCTGATGCCACCACCCAGCCACCATTACCGAGATGCCCGTAGCAGAGCGGGTGCAACCCCCACGGATCGCGGAGAGCGTAGAGCGTATCGCGCGTCAGCACCGCCAGGCAATACGCACCTTCGGCGCGGATCATGAAGACGCGCAGTTTTTCCTCCCAGGTGCGTCCTTCGCCGCCCGCCAGCATCTGCGTGATCACTTCACTATCGCTCGACGACATTAATCCGACGCCGCGCATCAACAACTCGCGCCGCAGTTGCGGCGCGTTCGTCAGATTGCCATTATGACTGATCGCCAGCGGACCAAGGACGCTTTCGACCATAAAAGGCTGCGCGTTTTGCAGTTTCGAGGAGCCGGTGGTGGAGTAGCGCGTATGACCGATAGCAATGTAACCTTTGAGCGGGCGCAATTTTTCCTCATTAAACACCTGAGCGACCAACCCCATCTCTTTATGGAGATGAATGCGCCGCCCATCGGAGACTGCAATGCCTGCGCTTTCCTGTCCGCGATGTTGCAATGCATAGAGACCGAAAAACGTCAAGCGCGCCACGTCCTCGTGCGGCGCGTAGATGCCAAAAATGCCGCACTCATGCCCTGGCTTGTCGCCCCCTGCCATGTAATTGCTCCCTGATGAAGGAAAGGATGCCCCGGCAGCGTAGTCGAGCCATAAGGGCGCAGACGCAGGTGAGTCTCTTTACCGGGGCTATGTACTGCCACGATCTGCGCATGGGTATTATACCGCAATGTCCCCGATCAATGGCTTTGCATTGAAGCGATATCGCCGGACAACAGCCTGCCTCACGCTTCAGCTGCATCCTGTACAATGAAGATACGCCAAAGCGTGCAGGAGGGAACCTGATACCAGGCAGCGGTTCGCGCGCCCGGTTCGCAAGGCGCAACGATGCACACCATACGCCGGCAGCCGTACGCTCACCGCGCCTGGGACTCAGCAGCCCCAACGGGGCTTCCACGTGCGGTGAGCGTAGTCGAACCGCGTGCTCAGCGAGGGCTTTCGCCCGCAGCGGTCCGACGTTTCGCCGCGCGCCCTGGCAATTATGACTTCACTGCAAAAAGCTAACCACGAAGGTCACAAATGGACACAAAGGAAATGCGCTTCATGTTTATTCGCCTTCGTGTCGTGTCCTTTGTGGTTAAGTCTTTGTGCAGTGGATTCAATATTGTCCAAATGACCGCGTATTCGTATCAGTTCTTCGCGCAGGAGCGCACCCATGACATCGACGCGCGCCAACGCCATTGAGTCGCACAACGTCAGCCTGATATTCGGCGAAAACGCCGGCGTCTTTGATCAAACCTATACTGTGTCCGAAGGAACGATCCTCGGGCTGATCGGACCGAGCGGGTGCGGTAAAACCACCACCGTGCGCCTGGCGCTCGGTCTCTACCGCCCGCACAAAGGAACCATCCGCGTGCTTGGCGCCAATCCGGCGACATTTCGCGCCGAACAGCAGGCGCGCATCGGGTATATTCCGCAGCAGTTCGTGCTTTACCCGAACCTGAGCGTTGCGGAAAACGCCGAGTTTCTGGCATCACTCTATGGCATGCGTCGCCATCAGATCCGCCGGCGCCTCGACGAACTGCTCGAATTCGTCGATCTCGCCAGTGCGCGCAATCGGCTGGGGCGGCAACTCTCCGGCGGCATGCAGCGCCGTCTCATGCTGGTTGGCGCACTGATGCACGACCCGGATCTGATCTTCGCCGATGAGCCGACGGCGGGCATCGATCCGGTGCTGCGCGGACGATTCTGGGACTACTTTCGCACCCTGCGCGACCAGGGACGCACCCTGCTGATCACGACTCAGATCGTGAGTGAAGCAATGTACTGCGACTATGTCGCCGTGATGCGGCAGGGGCGCCTGCTGGCGATGGATACGCCGCAGAACCTGAAGCGTCGCGCCCTCGGTGGCGAGATTATCCACCTGACGCTGGCGAACCCGGCGAATCTGGCGAAAGCGGTCGGCGCGCTGCGCCGCTGCCCGCACGTCAAAGAGGTGCGCTACGTCCCCGAATCGGACCGTGAACTGTACGTCACCGTCGATGATGCCGGGGACTGGATTCCAGAAGTGCTCAACGTCCTGGAAGACCCGAATGGTCCGAACATCGTTGTTGAGAGCGCCGAAGAACTGGCGCTCACCTTCGATGATGTCTTCATCCGTATCATCCGGCAGTGGGAAGACCAGCCGATCGAACAAACCGCCGATGCGATGATGGGGAGAGAGTCCTATGGCCAGCACAGCGCCAACACGTCCCACACAGCGCACCCTGACAACCCCGCATCCCGCCGATGAAGCGGTGCGCTGGCTGATCCGCATCCGCGCCTACTTCCTCAAAGAAGTGCGCGAGATCCGTCGCCAACCGCTGCTCCTGATCAGTCTGGTCGCCGGTCCGCTCCTGGTACTCGTGCTTTTCGGCGCCGGGTTTGTGAACAGCAACCCGGTGCTGCGCACCGCGCTCATTCTGCCCGACGATCTGCCGGCTGAGATGCGCACACAGATCACGAGTCTGGTGGGTCTCAACTTCAGGTTGGTCAACCGCGCCTACACTCCTGCCGAAGCGCGCGCGGCGCTGGCAAACGGCGATCTCGACGTCATTCAGATCGTGCCGGACGATGTGTTCGGCAAACTGCAACGCGGCGAAAATGCGACAATTCTGATCTACTCGAACGCGATCAACCCGCTGGTCGAAGGATGGATCCAGTACCTGGCGTATGCTCAGGTCAATGAGATCAACAAGGCGTTGCTGACGGAACAAACTCGTCTGGCACAGCAGCAGGCGCGCACGGTTGGCGTGCGGATCACGGCCGGCGCCAATCGTCTGACCGAACTCGAACGCGAGGTGAGCCGCGCCGAGCAGGAAGCCATTCGCCAGGAACTGCGCACCCTGCGCGCGCTGATCGTGCAGTTCCGCGACGCCATTCCACCGGACAATCTGTTCGCCGGTCGCGGCGATGATGTCGAAAACTTGCGGGCGCGCGCCGATGACGCCATCCAATCTCTCGATGCGGTGGACGCTATCCTGGCTTCCGGCGACCTCGAGCGCGGGTTGGAAGAACTGCGCGACTCGAAGGAACTGCTGATGCTCCTCGATCAGCAGATCGCCATTTTTGTCAACATCGCGCCGGAAACGATCGTCTCGCCGGTACAGCAACGCTACCAGAACATCCGCACCGAATCAATCGGGCAGGCAAGCGGCGCTTATCCGGCAGTGGTATACTATGCACCAGGCGTTCTGGCATTGTTGGTGCAGCATACGGCAGTGTCGCTCGGCGCGCTGGCGCTGGTGCGTGAACGCATGATGGGCGCATTCGAATTGTTCCGGGTGTCGCCCGCCAATATGGTGCAACTGCTCATCGGCAAGTATCTCGGCTACACGATGATTATCGCGGTTGCATCGGCGGCGCTCACAGCGGCGATGCGTCTGTTTGGCGTGCCGCTTCAGAGTAGCTGGCTTCTCTTTGCGTTGTTGTTGCTGCTGCTGACGATTGCATCGCTGGGAGTGGGATTTCTCATCTCGACTGTTGCAGGATCGGACAGTCAGGCCATTCAATTTGCAATGATCAGTCTCTTGCTCTCGATCTTCTTTAGCGGCTTTTTTATCAGCCGTGACAGTTTCGCAGCCTGGATCGAGCCGATCATTGCACTCATCCCGATGAGTCATGGAGTTGCAGGGTTTCACGACCTGATGCTGCGCGGCGTCATACCCGATGCGGAGGTCTGGATCGACCTGGGGATCATAGCGATTATCACATTTGTGTTAGTAACCTTCCTGACACAGCGCCAGTTCCGTCGCGCATAGGGCATGGAGGCGCACCGTCAGGACACGAGGCGTTCAGAAGGAAACGACTATGTTCTTTAGCCCTCTCTATCTGATTGTGATGCTGCTTGGCGCAGGCATCACGCTATGGGCGCAGTGGAAGGTGCAATCCACCTACAAGAAGTACGCCCAGGTGCGGAATGCACGCAATATGACCGGTCTTGACGTGGCGCGCGTTCTGATGCGCAACGAAGGTCTCGATTATGTGCGTGTCGAGCAGATCAGCGGTGAGCTGACCGATCACTACGACCCACGGGCGAAAGCAATGCGCCTCTCCGCCGGTTCGATTGCCCATCCATCGGTGGCAGCCATGGCGATCGTGGCTCATGAGTTGGGGCATGCCTTGCAGGATCGGCAGGGATACGCCTGGCTGCGCCTGCGATCGGGGATCGTCGGCATTGTCAACGTTGGTTCACAACTCGGCGGTATTCTGTTGATGGTCGGGCTGGTGCTCGGCGCCTTTTCACGGGCGGGGCTGGCGCTTGCCTGGATCGGCGTCCTTCTGATGAGCGGCGGCGCCATTTTCAGCCTGGTAACGCTACCGGTCGAGTTCGACGCCAGCGCGCGCGCCCGCGCTATGCTCGAACGGTACGGTCTGGTGACGCGCCAGGAAGCCGAGGGGGTTAAGGCGGTGCTCGATGCCGCAGCGCTGACCTACGTCGCCGCTGCAGCGACTGCCATTCTCCAGATGTTGTACTATGTGTCGCTCCTGATGCGGCGACGGTAGCAGACCTTGCCGACCTGAGGCTCACGAACAGGAGTTGCGCGGTTGCTCACGGACAAGCCGCGTAACGACGTTTTGCCTTCAGCAGAGCCGTCCTTATCTTCTTTTGCAGTGCGGTGCGGCGGCAATACCGCCCACCGCACCACCCTCATCGAAAGTGCCATAGTGCCGCAGGCTCTGGCAGAACTCCTAAGCCGCAGTTCTTGGTTCTGGGTTCTCGGTGCTCAATCCCACGCGCTGCTCAATCAAGCTCGCCGAATCCGCATCAACCGCTCGCCCAAACAGCCACCCCTGAGCGCAGGTGCAGCCAAGGCGCAACAGCACCATGCGTTGCTCTTCCGTCTCGACGCCTTCCGCCACCACATGCAACCCCAACTCCCTGGCAAGTGTAATAATCGCGCGCACAATCGTGGTAGACAGCGGATCGTGCATCATCGACTGGATGAACGTCCGGTCGATCTTCACACCATCGACCGGCAGACGCGCAAGATACGTGAGTGATGAGTACCCCGTGCCAAAATCGTCCAGCACCACCTGCACACCCAATGCCTTGAGTTGTTGCAACTGCGACACGACCAGATCAAGGTCTGTCAGCGCCACTTTTTCGGTAATTTCGACGGTCAACGCGGAACCGGGCAGATTGAACTCATAGAGCGCCTGTTTCACCAAGCGCGGCAGATCCGCCTGTTCGAGCTGCCGGCTATGAATATTGATGCTAATGGAGAGGTCGGCGGCGGCGCCGAACTGATCGCGCCAGCGCCGCGCCTGACGGCAGACTTCACCAATGCTCCAGGCGCCCAGTGACGGAATCAAGCCCGCTTCCTCGGCCACCGGCAAAAAACTATCAGGGAGCATTAAGCCGTTGAGCGGACGATGCCAGCGCATCAACGCCTCAAAGCCATGGATTGCGCCACTGGAGAGATCGACGATTGGCTGATAGTGCATCACTAACATCTGATGCTGCAATGCCTGGCGCAACTCGATTTCGAGTTGCAGTTGCGTTGCCGCTGCCGTATGCATCGCCTCCTCGAACAGCACAATCCGCGATCGTCCGCGCACCTTCGCCTGATGGAGCGCCGTATCGGCATCGCGCAACAGCGCTGCCGCATCCCTCGTGCGCCCATCGTCCACCGCGATGCCAAGGCTGACGCCGACCGTCAATGAATGCTCCTGCACGGCGATGGGATGACTGAGCGACTGCTGGATGCGCAACGCAATCCGCCAGATATCCTCCAGTGAACCGACCGAATCGACAACGATAGCAAACTCATCGCCGCCGAGACGCGCCACCGTGTCACCAGGACGGGTGATATGCTTCAAACGACCGGCGACTGCCACCAATACCTCATCACCGACCGTATGCCCAAGGCTGTCATTGATCTGTTTGAAACGATCCAGATCGAGCAACAGCACACCGCACGGCGCTGATCCGCGCCGATTGCGCCGTTCCAGCGCGAGTTGCAACCGGTCGAGCATGAGTGTTCGATTTGCCAGACCGGTGAGCGGATCGTGCGATGAAAGGTACGCCAGGCGATCCTCGGTCAATTTGCGTTGCGTCACATCAGTATGCACCGCAACCAATGCGATGACCTGATCCGACGCATCCAGCACAGGGTCGATATGCAACAACACGCTGATTGCGTGACCCTGACGGTCGATCAGGCGCATTTCGCCGCGATAGGACTGCCCGCCGCGCACTGCGGCCAGCGCCGCGCGCGCCGTGCCGACATCGCGATACAGACGCAACAAACCGCCAGCCACCCGGAGATCATCGAGCGTCAAACCGGTCATTTTCTGAAACGCCGGGTTCTGGTAATGCGGAACGCCGTCGAGATCGGCAATCACAACACCATCGCTGGTGCTGGCAATGGCAGCCATCATCAGGCGGAGATCGACATCGAGGCGGTGATGGCGCGAGATGCTGCGCAGAATCGCCAGGTATGCGGTATCGGACTGATCGCTGAGCACGCGAAGCGAGAACAACTCTGCCGTGATCGGCTCACTATTGCGTCGCGGAATGTCAATCGTCGTCGCCAGGTTCGAGACGATAGGGGTGCCAAACGGTTCACCGATCAGTCGCTCGGTCAGCACGCCAAACAATGCGGCTGCGGCAGCGTTCGCCTGATTGACCCGCCCGTCACGACCAATCAGGAGCACCGCATCGTTGCTGCGCAGGATGAGATCCTTCAGTGCAGCCGGTTGGCCTTTCTTCTCAGCCAGACGATGCACCGCAGCGCTGCGCAACCGGGCCACGATCGCGCTTGCCGCCGCTTCGGAACTGACGAAATCGTGTGCGCCCGCCGCCAGCGCCGCCAGTGCGCGCGGGTCGGCATCGTTCACCACCAGCGCCAGGATGGGCACATGCGGCGCAACCGTCACAATCGAGGCGATCAATTCCAGCGGAACATCGGGGAATGGGCTGACATCAAGCAGCACCACATCCACATGAGTGACCGACAATGTGTACAGCACCTGATCAGGGGATACGTGATCGAGAGTAATCGCCAGATCGCCGAATGCTGCGCGGAGCCTGCCTGCAACTTCATCACTCCGGGCAACCAGTAACACGCTGAGGGGTGTCTCGTCATTCATAGCGCCTCGTACTCGCTGGTAATACACATGACTCGGACGACACTGTTTCTCTGGAAACCTGGAAGCAAGCCGTCTCCTGATCGAGCGGCGCGCGCTGTGGCAGGCGAAAGAACAGGCTACATTGTGCAAGAACGACTGATGCAACGTACTGATCTGATTGGTGAGCGCCCTGGATTATCAGTGATCAGGCAATGACAAGGGGGAAATTGGCGGTCCAGGAGGGACTCGAACCCCCAACACCCAGTTCCGAAGACTGGCGCTCTATCCATTGAGCTACTGGACCTCTAACCATTACTTAGTGTAGCACAGGAAGTTACATAATGCAACGCTTCATTAAGTGACACAGAATAGCGCAGGTCGCCACGACCAATGAGCACTTCCCCACAATCTGCGCGTCATCTCCATCAGTTCTCCATCTTCCCCTGCTACACTTCAGGCGCAATCACAAAGACCATCGCGCTGATACGAAAGGAGCCCATCAATGAAATCGCGTATACTGGCATGGGTTATTGGAGCGCTGACGGTCGCGGCGCTCGTCTTCACCGTCTCGAACGTCGCTGCACAAACCGCGCCAGGCGCCTGCCCGTTCGGCGGGGTCTGTCCCACAGGCACGCCCCAGGCGCTACGCGCAGGCGGCGGTGCGCAGATGCAGGGACGCGACGGCGGATTGATTGGCGTTGCTGCCGATACGCTGGGCATGACGCGCCAGGCGCTGCTGAACGAACTGTCCAACGGCAAAACGATTGCGGATGTGGCGCTAGCAAAGGGGGTTGATCCGCTGAAGATCGTCAATGCGTTCGTTACGCCGCAGTTCGCCCGCATCGACGCGCTGGTCAGCAACGGCGTGATCACGCCGGCACAGGCGGAAGACGCCAAACAGCGGATGCGCACGCACATCACCGTCCTGGTCAGTTCGCCGATGGACCGTTGGGTGCGGCAGGCGCACGATCCGCTGATCGGACAGCGCCCGGACAACGCCGGGCAGGGAGCGACCGCGCAACCCGGCGGGCGTGGTCCCCGGCGCAATCGCTGACAATGCCCGGCGCGCTGCGTCAGAGCAGGCGCGCAGGAGGTTCCGGTTTCGCGGAACAGAAGCAGGTCTCACAACGTCGTGAGGCCTGCTTCTGGTACAATGATGGAAGTTCGATGACGAGGATACGATATGCCTCAGCGCATTCTGGTCGTTGATGATGATCGACAGATCACACGGCTGGTCGGTGCGTACCTGGAACACAGCGGGTTTCAGACCTTGACTGCGCACGATGGCGCTACTGCCCTTCGCCTGGCGCGCAGTGAGCGCCCTGATCTGATGGTGCTCGATCTGATGCTGCCCGATGTCGATGGCGCCGATCTGACGCGCACGATTCGCGCCGATCCGCATCTCGCCTCCTTGCCGATTATTATGCTGACCGCGCGCGTCGAAGACACCGATAGGATTGTGGGACTCGAACTCGGCGCCGATGATTACATCACCAAACCGTTCAATCCGCGTGAGGTGGTTGCGCGCGTGCGCGCCGTTCTGCGGCGTACCGGCGGCGGCGCACCGCTGCCGACAGCCATGCTCGAAGCAGGACGGGTGCGGCTCGATCCCGACCGGCACGAGGTGTCCGTGGCGGGACAACCGCTCAATCTGACGCCCACCGAGTTTCATCTGCTGCGCACGTTTCTGAGTCTTCCCGGCCATGCCTTTACACGCCAGGAGTTGATCGAAGCAGGTCCTGGCTATGAGTACGAGGGAATGGAACGAACCATCGACAGCCATATCAAAAATCTGCGCCGCAAACTCGAAGCAGTCGATGCAGGCGTCAAGATCGAAACCGTGTATGGCGTGGGCTATCGCCTGAAGGTCGTCGTATGATCCGGCGATTGTGGGTTCAACTGGCACTGGCATTCGCCCTGGTGACAATGCTGAGCGTGGCGTCGGTCGCGTGGCTGGCGAACACCCGCGCCAGCGCCGATTTCCGCACGTTTCTGGCGCAGAGCCAGGTGCAGCAATTCGATCTCATCCCGCGCCTCGCCGCATACTACACCGCTCATCACGACTGGGAAAACGTCGAGACTGTCTTCGCCGACATTCGGGGGATGGGACCACGCGGCATGGGACCGGGAGGTCCCGGAATGATGCGTGGTCCGCTCGACCTGGCGCTTGCCGATGCCGCGGGAAGGGTTGTGTACCCCAGCGCCTCCGGGAATGCGCCGGCGTCCTACCTCAGCCGCGACGATATGCGCCAGGCGCTCCCGATAGTCGTCGATGGCGCTCCGGTCGGGTACCTGGTAGTGCGCGTGCAGCGCGATACCGCGCTTTCTACCGCAGCACAGCGCTTTCTGGATCAACTGAACCAGACATTGATCCAGGCAGGCTTCATCGCCGGTGCGCTTGGACTGATCCTGGGAGTCATTATTGCGCGTGGCCTGACCGCGCCGCTTGATCGGCTGGCGCATGCCGCTCATCGCCTTGCCGCCGGCGATCTGACGCAGCGCGCGCCCGTTGCCGGACCGGTCGAGGTCGCCGGCGCTGCTGAAGCCTTCAATACCATGGCCGCCAGTCTCGAAGAAGCGGAGCAGACACGCCGTCGGTTGCTCGCCGACATCGCTCACGAACTACGCACGCCGCTTACCGTCATTCAGGGCAATCTGCGCGCTCTGCTCGACGATGTGTTCCCGCTCGAAAAAGATGAGATTGCTACGATCTACGATGAAACGCTGCTGCTCAGTCGCCTGGTCGCCGATCTGCGCGAACTGACGCTCGCCGAAGCCGGTCAGTTGCGTCTGAACCGGGCAGCCGTCGATATGGCGGCTATCATTGCGCAGAGTGTGGCGCTGTTCAACGCACAGGCCATCGAGAAAGGAATAACGCTGCATACCGATTGTGAACCGCACCTGCCGCCGGTGCTGGCAGATGCCGATCGCGTCGCACAGGCGCTCAACAATCTGCTGTCGAATGCGTTACGCTACACGCCTGAAGGAAAGACAGTGCGCATTGTGGCTGCGCGAGCGCATCGGGCGCCCTGCGCCGCGCCAGACGCCGATATGGTCTGCATCCGCGTCATTGATACCGGTCCTGGCATCGCCCCCGCCGACCTGCCGCACGTTTTCGAACGCTTCTGGCGCGCTGACCGCGGGCGTGCGCGAGCGCAAGGCGGCACAGGTCTTGGGCTTGCCATTGCTCGCCAACTCGTGCTGGCGCACGGCGGCGCAATCGGCGTCGAAAGCGAACCGGGCAAAGGAGCATGCTTCTGGTTTACCCTTCCTGTGGCAGATATGCCTGTAACGTCTCAGCCGCTCGATGCATCATATTCCTGGTGACAACTGGAACAAAGAATCGTAGAGGAGCGCCATGTTCAGTTTTTTCCGCCCGCAACCCCGACACGACGAAATTACGCCAGTCGAGGTGCAGCAACGCCTTGCCCGCGGTGATCGATTGTACCTGCTCGATGTGCGCGAGCGCGAAGAATACGTCGAGGCGCACATTCCCGACAGCGTGCTCATCCCGCTCGGTCAGTTATCGCGCAAACTGAGCAGCATTCCGAAGGATGCCACGATCATCGCCATCTGTCGTTCGGGCAATCGCAGCGGCGTCGCTGCCGACATGCTCCGGCGCGCCGGATATGGCAATGTGCTCAACCTGCGCGGCGGCATCATCGCATGGGCGCGCGCCGGGCTGCCGATTGTCACGTAACTATCAACCACGGAGACACAGAGGACACAGAGAGCATTTTTGCTCTGGAGTCAGAACGCCTTCTACCACGCGCTGCTCCCTCCGCGCCTCTGTGGTTCCAGGCATCAATCCGTAGGCTCCGCCGCCAGAACGCGGTAGTTCAGATGAGGGAAGGGATTGTCGATCTCCTCGATGGAAGCAAGTATCGTCCGATCTGCTTCATCGAGCGAGGCGCGCTCCGCCAGCGCACACATCTGCTGGCAGCGCGCCAGGTGATCCCACGGACGATGCGACTCACTGGCATCGTTCCGGTTGAGCAGCAACAACCAATCGCTCGACTGTGCCAGCAACAATTCGCGCACGGCCTGATTGAGCGCGCGTTCCTGGTCGCCGTGGGCATTGGGGAAGCGTCGCGCCATCCCAACAACCCGATCTTCCGCTTCGCCAACCGCACGACGGAGCAGAGCGCCTGCCGGGGAGTTCCAGGCGGAATGATCACCCCCAGGACCCCATGATCCATCCTGCAGCGCCACGCTCTGGCGCGGTCGGAAGGTGCGCAGATACGGCGAAGGTGTCGTCAGGGCAAACGGTCGATGGTTCAGAACCGTTTCCAGGAGTGCGCGCAACCAGGCGACGCCTTCGAACCAGCGCCGCCCCAACACATCTGCGTCGAGCGGAATAACCGCAATCCCCGGACGATCATGGCGGTCGGCAAACGCGCGCAATTCGATCGCCGCCCATTCGGCAAAGTGGGCGGCATGCTCCTGAGCGCGTCGAAATGCGTGATACGGGTCGTAAGGTTCGACAACCGTATCGCTGTCACCGTTGCGCCAGATCGGCAGATGGGTGATACGATCCCGGCGGGGCGCCAGATAGAGCGGATCACCAACATAGCCGATGCCAGGCGAAACGATCTGAAGCGACGCATCAACCGCGCGCAGCAACGCGATTATCCGGCGCGGCGCCACCCACCGGGGGCGCAGGTGGGTGATATGGGCATCCGAGGCAACACTTGCCGGATCGATAATGAAATAGCGGGTGCCATTCAGGCGCAGCGCCTGATCCAACCCTGTGCGAAAACCGCACTCAGGCAGCCAGACACCGCGCGGACGGCGACCGAGCAGACGGGTGATCGTCAGGGTTCCGACATCGAGCTGTGCACGCACTGACTCCTGGCGCGATAGCAGCGGCAGATACGCATGCGTTGCAGCCCCTCCCAGCGGTTCGACCGTTCCATGTCCATGCGCACACAACTCGCGCAGCGCTGCGACCACATTACGCCCATAGCGCCCGATAAAACTGCGAAGAATGCCCTGCCCCCAGTCGAGGTAAAAACGCGCCAGATACGCCTGATGCCGTTGCCGTTGACGCTGCCAGCGCCGCAAAGCCGCCTCGCAGCGCGCCAGCCACCGTTCCATCCAGACGACAAAATGTTTCTGCACAACAATATCCGCCAGTTGTTCGAGCAACACCGGTGAATACGCCAGCGACACATAAGGACGCATGCCACGTTCGTGCAGATCATACAGGACGTTCAACGTGGGAATGATCGAGAAGGCAATCATCTCGTGCAACGGATCCTCGCCGTCGGGACGACGACCGGCAGCGCGCAGGTATGGCATATGGCCGGTGAGGATGAGCGCTAGCGCGCCAGGAAACAAACGATGTACGTTCTCGCCGGTCTGTCCATCGTTGCTCACAGGAGCGCCTCCAGACGAGCCATCACCGCCACCGGCAAACCCGCAAGCACGACCGGGTCGGCCAACTCGAACGCATGCACGACATCAATCAGCAACCGCAGACGATCCAGGCGCGCATGATGTTCGGCGGTCAACGCTCCTCCCATTTCGTACCCTTCTAACACACTCTGGCGAAAGACAGGCGACTGGCACGATGAGAGCGCATATGCCAGATCAAACAACGGATCACCCCCCACCGGCGCTTCAGGTCGCACCAGACCTTCGAGTTGCACCGATTCGCCAATGGTGACAATCGCGCGCGAAGGCTCAATCGCGCCGTGCAGCACACGTGGTTGGGCACAGGCAAGCGCCGGGTGATTGAGTGTCGCAGCATAGAGCGCCGCAGTCACATCTGAACCCAACACGGTTTCTGCACGCGCAGCAACGCCCTGTTCATCGAGCCAGCGCGCCAGCGCGTCACGCCACGTCCGCGCCGTCCAGCGACCAGCGGGCGTCGGCGCGCCAAACCCTGGCGCCTCGATCCGATGCACCCGTCGCAGGACACGCCCGATCCGCCTGCCGGCAACCCGCGCCAGCGCCGTATCATTGAGCGCAGCAAGCGTCAGGCTGCCCGGATATGTTTCGAGGGCATAGGTGAACGGAACCGTGGCGCAGCTCAGGTCATAGGTCATCAGGCGCGGCGCAGGCAGATCGCGCGTCGCCAGCATACGCAGGAAGAAAACCTCATGCGCCAGATTCCCATCCGGTGCGATCACCAGCAGCAGATGGTTTGTCGCCATCGTCATGCGCACCTCGATGCGCTGATTCGTTGCACATACGAGGGTGGCGCCGGTCGGACGCACCTTGACAGGCTCGACAATTGCCGCTACGTAGTCGCCAAGGCGCGCCAGAATGCGTCGCAGCGCCTCCGACGAGGCAGGATCGTTCGGGTGGAGATTTTGATTGAGATGCGCCCACACAGGCGCAAGATACCATGGAGTGCGCTATCGTGCAACTGTGGGGAGGCGATAGATACGGCGAGCATTCTCAGACCAGAGTTTCCGCTGCGCCTCTGGCGAGAAGTCCACCGTCAGCGTCGCAAGCGTCTCAACCCAGCGCCGATAACTGGTCGCCAGCAACGCCACAGGCCAGTCGCCGCCGAACATCACGCGATCCTCACCGAACACCGTGAGCGCATGCCGGATATAGGGCGCCAGATCATCGACGGTCCAGCGTGCATGATCGGCCTCAGTGGCCACGCCGCTGATTTTGCACGCCACATTCGGCAAACGCGCCAGAGCAGCGATGTGCTCGCGCCACGGTTCAAGCGCGCCGCTGCGAATATCCGGTTTGGCGATATGGTCGAGAATGAACGTGACGCCGGGACACTGACGCACCAGTTCAATGACCGCGGGCAACTGGTAATGATAGATGCAGATATCGAACGACAACCCGTAGTCCGCCAGCATCTCGACGCCGCGAACGAACGAGGGTTGCAGACAGTACGCCGGGTCTGGCTCCCCCTGGAGAATGCGTCGCACGCCTTTGACGAGCGGACCGGCGGCGACCAGCGCCTCGAGGAACGACCGCGCACACTCGCCATCTTCCAGCGGCGCCCACGCGACAATTCCTTGAAGGCGCGGTTCCTGCTCCGCCAAACGGACGATATGCTGCGCCTCAAGCAGGGCATAGGCAGGCGCTACTTCCACCTGCACATAGACCATGGCGGCAATATTCAACCCGCCAGTGTGCTCATAGAACGCCTGCATATCGTAGGCGCGGTTGAGCAGGTCATTGCCATCGAGCCATGGAATGCGAAAATGCGCCGGGTCCCACAGATGAAGATGTGTATCGACAATTTCGTGATCCATATTCAGTCATCACAAACGCAGCCGCTCCCACAACGGTTTCGGCGCTCCAATGCCAAAGGTTTTCCATGCAGTCAGCAGATACATCACCGTCAGCAACTCGAGGATCAGGATGATCCAAACCGACCACACAAACCCGGTCTCGACCCACTGATGCACAGCAACCGGAAGCCCCCGCACCAGCAGCCCAATGATCGAACTGCGCCAGACAAACGCCGCACCCAGCCCCGCTGCCGCCAGCGGTCCCCCGATCACGTGCGACCACCAGGCGCTCTGCATCACTTCCCACAAGCCCCAGAAGAACCAGACAATCGTAAACGGCACAATAATTGCGAGTGCAATATCGATTATCTGCATTGCCAGCGAAACCCCCAGCGCGGCTTTGTATGCGATCAGCGCCACAGCAAGCAACGCCAGGGCAATGCCTGCAGCAACCCCTATGCCTGCAAGAATTGCCAATCCCACCGGACGCTGCACACGCATCGATGAGCTGACGACGCGAATGCCGGTACGGCTCATTCCACATCCTCCCTTGATGCTGACGGGGCAGAACCGATGGAATGAAGCGAGAACACAACGTATTGTTGTTTTGGATTCTACGAGGTATTATAGCAGAGGTCAGGTTTTGGTTGTCAAGTTTCGGTTTTGTCATCCTTTGAGAGAACATCCATGTCACACACCGATTTCGCACCTGTGACCGGTGAGCGTTTTCGTTCACGACGCTCCGTTGTTATGACCAGGCGTGGCGTCGTTGCCACCAGTCAACCACTGGCGGCTCAGGCGGGTCTGCGTATGTTGCTGGACGGCGGGAGCGCCACTGATGCGGTTATTGCCGCTGCTGCTGCGCTCAATGTCGTCGAACCGATGAGCACCGGCATTGGCGGGGACGCCTTTGCCCTGGTGTATGACGCTCAATCGCGCACTGTTCGTGCGTTGAATGGGAGTGGACGCGCACCGGCCGCATTATCGCGTGAAACGTTCGCAGCGCGAGGATTGACCGGCATCCCGCTAACTGGAATGCTGCCTGTGACCGTTCCCGGCGCTGTGGATGCCTGGATCGAACTGCTGACGGCGTATGGTCGCCTGCCCCTTGCGCAGGTGCTTGCACCCGCCATCGAGTACGCCGAAAACGGCTTCCCGGTCAGTGAGATCATTGCACGCGGCTGGCAACTGGCGGAACCGAAACTCGCCGCCCACCCCGATACAGCCCGCACCTACCTGCCGCACGGTCGCGCCCCGCGCGCCGGCGAACTGTTTCGCCAGCCGGGCCTGGCGCGCTCACTGCGGCTGATCGCCGAAGGCGGGCGCGATGCGTTCTACCGCGGCGCGATCGCGGCGGCGATTGCTGAAACCAGCGCGCGCGACGGCGGCGTGCTGACCCTTGACGACCTGGCGGCGCACCGTTCGACATGGGAAACGCCGATCAGCGTCGCCTATCGCGGGTATACGGTCTATGAGTGTCCGCCGAACGGGCAAGGGATTACAGCGCTGATGGCGTTGAACATCCTCGAAGGATTCGACGTGGCGGCGCTGGCGCCTGCTTCACCAGAAGCGCTGCACCTTCAGATCGAAGCGTTGCGACTGGCATTCGCCGATGCAGCGGCATATGTCGCCGATCCGGCGCATGTGCGCGTTCCGACTGACTGGCTCCTCTCTGCTGCGCATGCCGACGAACGTCGCGCGCAGATCGATCCGCAGCGCGCAATGCCATCCGTCCACGCCAACCCGCTCCCTGGCGGGCACGATACTGTGTATGTCACGGCAGTCGATGCCGACGGCAATGCAGTCTCATTCATCAACAGCCTGTATATGGGATTCGGTTCAGGCGTGGTGGCGGGCGATACTGGCATCTGCCTGCAGAACCGCGGCGCCGGTTTTGTGCTCGATCCGGACCACCCGAACTGTGTGGCGCCTGGCAAACGTCCGTACCACACCATCATTCCGTGCATGGTCACGCGCGGCGACCGGCTGTGGGCCAGTTTTGGCGTCATGGGAGGGTTCATGCAGCCCCAGGGGCACGTGCAAATGCTGATCAATATGATCGACTTCGGCATGAACCCGCAGGAAGCGCTCGACGCGCCGCGCTTCGAGTTGATCGACCCCTACCTCAGCCAGGATGCGGTGGCGCTGGAACACGACTCAGACGTTGCGGCTGCACTCACGGCGCGCGGTCATCGCGTTGTGGATCGCCAGGGCATGTTCGGCTTCGGCGGCGGGCAAATTATTGTCGTCGATGACGCTGGCGTGCGCCACGCCGGTTCCGATCCGCGCAAGGACGGATGTGCTGTGGCGTATTAGCGCCTATCCTGAAAATCGCTGCGTGACGTGTGGCCGGCAGGTGAAGATGGGGCCTTCGCCTGAGAGAGCGATCAGCCGAAACCTGGACCATCAAGGACGGGGAGCGGCGGACGTTGGCTTCGACAGGCTCAGCCAACGTCCGCACTGCGCACCCAGGACATTGCACGCTGTTTACAAGGCTGATATAATACCGGCAACGACAGTGACGGAGACGACGTAGGCGCTCATCAGCACCCAGAGAACCGCCGGTTGGTGCGAGGCGGCTGCCGGATGACTGCCGAATCCCCTCCTGAGTCGCCTGGGAAAAGCGCGGCATCGTTCGCCCGCTCGAACCAACGCCGGGAGCGCCCGTTACCGCGCAGAGGAATGAGGTCGCGTCCGCCGGACGCGGCGAATGAAGGTGGCAACACGGGGGAGCAAACTCCTCGTCCTTCGCGGACGTGGAGGTTTTTTTATGAATCAGATCGTCAATGGCACACTGGCGCTGATCTACCGCCTGGCGGACACGGCGCGCGGCGCGCTCTGGCATATCGCCCGTCCAGCGCTCCTTGGCGTGCGCGCGCTGGTGGTGCGCGACGATCAGGTGCTGCTGGTGCGTCATCGCGGCGGCGCAACGCCGTGGGGGTTGCCCGGCGGCGCGGTCGATCCCCACGAACGGCTCGAAGAAGCCGCGCGCCGCGAGGTCTACGAAGAGTCCGGCGTCGTGGCGGAGGTTCAGCGCGTGCTCGGCGTCTATGATGCCTTTCATTTCAATTATGTCAATTACATTGTCGTCTTTGTGTTCACGACGCGGAGCGCGCCGGTTGCATCGCGTTCGATTGAAATTGCCGAAGCGCACTTCTTCCCGTTCAGCGACCTGCCCGATGGCATCGATCCCGGATCACGCCGCCGGATCGAAGAATATCTGGCGGGCGCTGCGGGAGTTTCAGCATGGTGGTAGCACCCTTTTCTTGAGAACAAATGGAGCATCTATGCCTGCATATACGCCGATCCTGGCAACGCTTGGATACGTCATGTCGCCTGATGGCGCCTCGGTGCTGATGGTGCATCGCAATGCACGCCCCGACGACGTGCACTACGGAAAATACAACGGGCTGGGGGGCAAACTCGACTCGCACGAAGATGTCGTCAGCGGTATGAAGCGCGAGATCCGCGAGGAAGCCGGCATCGAGGTGGAAGAGATGGTGTTGCGTGGCACGCTCAACTGGCCCGGCTTCGGCAAGAATGAAGAGGACTGGTTTGCCTTCGTCTTCCGCATCGATCGCTGGAGCGGCACGCCATTCACCAGCAACCTGGAAGGAGACCTGGAATGGGTGCCGTTGACGCGTCTGCACGACCTCAACCTGTGGGACAGCGACCGCCTCTGGATCGATATGGTCTTCGCGCGTGACCACCGGACCTTCTTCGGCGTTGCGCCGTACAAGAACGGGAAGATGGTTTCATGGCACTACGTGCTGCTCTGAAAGGAATCGCCCATGCTGGACATCCGATTGATCCGTGAGCAACCCGACATGGTCAAGGCAGCGCTTGGCCGGGCAGGCGTCGATCCGGCGCAGATCGACGCCGTGCTGGCATACGACGAGCGCCGCCGCGCTTTGCTGCGTGACGTGGAGCAACTGAAAGCGTTGCGCAACGCCGTCTCGAAAGAGATCGGCAAAATGAGCGATGCCGCCGGGCGTGACGCGAAGATCGCCGAGATGCGCGCCGTCGGTGATCGCATCGCTGCGCTCGACCGCGACCTCGCGGCGGTTGAGGAGCAGCAGCAGGCGGCGCTAATGGAACTGCGCAACCTGCCGCATCCTGCGGTTCCCGACGGGCCGGACGAAACGTACAATGTGGTCGTTGCGCAGGAAGGCGAACCGCGCACCTTCGATTTTACGCCAAAACCGCACTGGGACCTCGGCGAAGCGCTCGACATCATCGATTTCGAGCGCGGCGTCAAACTCTCCGGCTCGCGTTTCTACGTTCTCAAAGGGCAGGGAGCGCGCCTGCAACGCGCCCTCATTCAGTGGATGCTCGACCTCCACATTCAACAGGGATACTACGAGGTCTACACGCCGTTCGTGGTAAAAGAGCAGTGTATGTGGGGTGCGCGCCAGTTGCCCAAGTTCCGCGACAACCTCTACCGCGACGTGGAAGATGACCTGTGGCTGGTGCCAACTGCCGAGGTGCCGGTGACGAATCTGCACCGCGATGAGATTCTGGAGGCGGATCAGTTGCCGCTGCGCTATTGCGCCTACACCCCCTGCTTCCGCCGTGAAAAGATGAGCGCCGGGCGCGACGTGCGCGGCATCAAGCGCGGGCATCAGTTCGACAAAGTCGAAATGTATATGTTCGTCCGCCCGGAAACGAGCTACGACGAACTCGAAAAACTACGCGCCGACGCCGAGGAGACCTGCCGACGGTTGGGATTGACGTTCCGCACCAAAGAACTCTGCACCGGTGACCTGGGATTCGCTGCCACCCGCACCTACGACATCGAGGTGTGGGCGCCGGGGCAAGGTGAATGGCTCGAAGTCAGTTCGTGCTCGAATGTTGAAGCCTTTCAGGCGCGGGCAGCGAACATCCGCTACCGTCCAACGCCGGGAGCGCGTCCGGAGTACGTCCACACACTGAACGGATCGGGCTTGGGCTTGCCGCGCACGCTGATCGCCATCATGGAGAACTACCAGCAGGCTGACGGCAGCATTGTCGTCCCTGAAGCGCTGCGCCCCTACATGGGCGGCATCGATGTCATTCAACGGTCATGAAACTGCATTGATTGAAACGAACATCTGTGCTACGATTAAGATGACACAAGGCAGGAGGCGAGAGGCGAGAGGGGTGCAGGTTGAAGGTGGCAGGAGGATCGCAGTGACACGTATCGAAGAGAAAGTGCGACGCGGCTTTGACCTGGTGCAACGCGCTGGCGAGGACAGCGACCTGCTTGGTGCGGCGTTGCTGGCGTTCCACAGCGCGCTGTCGGACTATCTGGACGCCGAACTGCGCCGCAGTCCGTTGTTGAGCGATGCAGAACGCCAGGGGATCGACGAAGGAACGATGACCTGGCCCGTGCGCGCAACACTGGCGCAACGCATCGGATTGCTCACCGAAAAGCAGCGTGACCGTGTGCTCGAGATCAATCGGGTGCGCACCGGTTTCGCTCATGGTGAGGGCTTTGCCGGCAGTGCGCGCAGTGTTGCCGCCTACGGCGAATTCGTCGCCGAACTCTGCGGCCTGGCAGCATCCCCCTCCACGCGCGAGACTGCGCCACACCGCGCACCGACCGCCGCCCACCGCACTGCGGCTAGTTCGGCCACCACCACAGCCGCCTCTCCCTCGGCAGCCAGAGCCTCCGGGTTGCGCGCCCGCGCCGAAGAGCGGAAGGCGCGGCGGGCAGGGCTGATCCCGGAGAGCGGATCGTTGCGCGTGGCGCTGGCGGCAGTCGCCGTATTGTTTCTGATCGTTCTAGCGGTTATCGGCATGCAGCAACTGACGCCTGCGCCTCCTTCGATTGCCGGAGCGCCGCCAACAACGCTTTCTGCAGCGATTGCAGCGCCGCCAACCAATACCCCCACGCCCCAGAAAGCGCGGATTGTCAACCTGCCGCCCGGCGGGCCGGGGTGGCTGCGCACGACACCGAGTTTCCGCGCACCGACCCAACCGGTCCCGCTCAGCGAAGGGCTGGAAGTGACGCTTCTCGAGCGCGATCCCGTCGATGCCGAGGGGACGCGCTGGCGCTTTGTGAGCGTCGGCGGCTACGACGGCTGGTGCCCGGAACACAACCTGGCATTGGGGAATGGTTGAACGTTGCGGATTTACCCCTCGAAGCGACGCATCAACAGCGCGGAGTTGTGCCCGCCCAATCCAATCGAATTCGAGAGCGCCACACGCACATCGGCGGAGCGCGCCGTATTCGGCACATAATCCAGGTCGCAGTCGGGGTCAGGCTCTTCAAGATTGATCGTCGGCGGAATACGTCCATCGCGGATGGCAAGAGCGCAGATCAGCGCCTCAACCGCGCCGGCTGCGCCCATCATATGCCCGAGCATCGATTTGGTGGAACTGATCGCCAGGCGATAGGCATGATCGCCAAACACCGCCTTGATCGCGCGTGTTTCGGCAAGATCATTGAGCGGCGTGCCGGTGCCATGCGCATTGATATAATCCACCGCTTCCGGCGGCAGACCGGATTTGCGCAACGCCATCGCCATCGCGCGCGCCGCGCCGCGCCCCTGATCATCGGCGGCGATCATATCGCCCGCATCACAACTATTGCCATAGCCGACGATCTCCGCCACAATCGGCGCGCCGCGCGCCAGGGCATGATCGAGGCTTTCCAGCACCAGTGCGCCCGCGCCTTCCGAAAGAATGAACCCGTCGCGGCGGGCATCGAACGGCTTGCAGGCGCGTTCGGGATTGAGGTTATCCTCTGCCAGACCACGCATATTCGAGAATGACGCCACAATCGTTGGGTGGATCGGCGCTTCACTCCCGCCGGCAATCACCACGGTGGCATCGCCCCGACGGATCAGTTCATACGCCTCGCCGACATTGTGCCCGCCGGTCGAGCAAGCGGCGACGACAGCCATGTTCGGACCCTGCGCCCCCAACTGGATGGCAATGTAACCACTCGCCGAGTCGGGGATCATATTGGCGATCAGAGTTGGAGAAACGCGCCGGGGACCACGTTCGCGCAGCACATCGTGGTTATCGAAGATCAGATCAAGGCCGCCGGCGCCACTGCCAAAGACGACACCGACCTGTTCCGGGTTTTCGTGCGCCATATCGAGGCGCGCATCGCGCACCGCCTCGAGCACGGCATTGAGCGCGTATCGAACGTACAGCGGCATTCGACGCGCTTCACGCGCATCGACCGTCGGATCGAGCATAAAACCGCGCACCTCGCCGGCAATCCGGATCGTAAAATGGGAAGCGTCAAAACGGGTGATCGCACCAATCCCACTGCGTCCGGCCAGGAGCGCTTCCCACGTCAACCGAACTGTGTTGCCACACGGCGTCACAGCGCCCAGACCAGTAATGACGACTCGCTGCCCACTCATGGCAGAGCCTTTCCAGTCACGTAGCAGCAATCCGGCAGCCAGCGCGACACTTACTCGAGCCTCTGCTCTCCACCCACATCATCGCGTAATCAATGCAAACCTTATAGAGCGATCAACCGGATGTTACACAATAATTGCCTGTGTTAACAGGCGAACGTTGGCTGAGCCTGTCGAAGCCGACGTTCGCCGCTCCACGTCTTTGCAGGGTTTCGTTGATCGCTCTATTAGTCGGGTCAAGCCGGCAAGAACTTGCAAATTGAGCATCTATCCCGGTCGTGATGGCGCAGCGTTCAAGCAACGAAGCAATCTTCCACAAGGCGGAAAGATTGCTTCGCTGCACCTGGCGGCTATCCGAAAAATCGCCGCGTAACGCGCCGCCGGGCAGACGAAGGTATTGCCTGTACCTGCCCGGCGCGATTTTCCAGATAAGCCCTTTCTGCAACGCCCGCCTCTCACATATTCGGACAGGCGCTGACATCTTGATGTTTCAATGTCTGACTGATTATATCAGATGCCAGAGCCTTCCTCTTCGCTTTCCGCTTGCGTCACCAACCGAGCCACCTCGGCGTCGGTGAGCGGAACCGGTTTGGCATGGGGCGTAATGCGCTTGATCAGCCCCGAGAGCACCTGGCGCGGACCGACCTCGACAATCGTATCGACACCCTGGGACACTATCTCCTGCACCGAGCGCGTCCACTGCACCGGGCGCGTCAACTGCTGCGAGAGTTCATGCCGCAGTTCTTCGACGGTTGTCAGCGCGCGCCCGCTGATATTGGCGATCAGCGGCACTTCCGGCGGGCGCAACTGGAACCGATCCAGCAGTTCATCGAACCGCGCCGAGGCGCTCTGCATCAATGGCGAGTGCGCTGCGATGCTCACCTGCAGGCGCTGCACGAGTTTTGCGCCACGCGCCTTTGCCAGTTCCATCGCGCGCTGCAACGCCCGATGTTCGCCAGAGATCACCGTCTGCCCCGGAGAGTTCGCATTGGCGACCGAGACCACCCCTTCCGCCTGCGCCTCCTGCACAACCTCTTCCAGGGTCTTGTCATCGAGACCGACCACTGCCGCCATCCCACCGGGGCGCTGCTCACCGCTCTCCTTCATTAACCGCCCCCGTTCGCGCACCAGTTTGAGCGCGTCTTCGAAATCGAGCACCCCAGCCGCGACGAGCGCGGTAAATTCACCAAGGCTGTGACCGGCGACGAGGGAGGGTGCGCCCAGATATCCGAAGGGACCAAAACGCTCCTTGAGCGCCTCGAGACATGCAACGCTCACCGTCAGAATCGCAGGCTGCGCATTGATGGTATCATCGAGTTCTTCCTGCGGACCTTCGAAGCACAGTTTGGAGAGTTCGAAGCCCAGCACCTGATCCGCCTGCTCGAAGACCCGGCGCGCAGCCGGCGACGCCTCGCACAACTCCCTGCCCATGCCCACGTATTGCGAACCCTGCCCTGGAAACACCAGCGCGATTCGCTTTCTCATATCATCGAGGGTATTCAAGTGATCCTCCTGACGAAGGGGTTTGCTCAAGCGGCTGGCTGCCATGCGTCGTCTTTGACGTTACGGCAGACAATAACCAACGAGCGAGCTTCTTCGACGCTCGCTCAAAAACAACTCAGGAGTATAGCAACGAGCGCCATGATTGTCAAATATTTGTGCATTTTGCCACAATGATGCAGCGGCAGATCAATCTGGTATAATGCGCGTTACGCTGGTATTCAGCCCAAGGAGCGCCCATGAAGTTGCTGATCTTCGTAACCGATGATAGTGTCGCGGATGCGACAGTCGATGCGCTGGTCGAACAGAGGTTTCGTGTGACCCGGCTGGCATCGACCGGCGGCTTCCTCCGCAAAGGGAGAACGACGCTGCTGGTTGGCGTGGAAGACGCTGCTGTCGATCGCGCGCTCGATCTGGTGCGCAGTACAGCGCCTGGCACGCTCTCGATCACGCTGGACCTCGAACGCTACGAGCGCCTGTGAAGATCCTCTATGTCGCCAGCGGTATTCCTGTTCCGGGCACGCTTGGCGGCTCGATCCATACGCTGGAAGTCGCACGCGGGCTTGCACGGCGTGGTCATGGGGTCGATGTCATTGCTTGTTCCCGCTCCAGCACATTTGAAATCGCCTCGCTGGCGCGCCCGGTTTCATCCCGCTTCGGTGACGTGCGCCTGCACCACATTGATATTCCCAAAACCCTGAGTCTGCTCACGATTCCCCTGATCATGCGCCTGGCGCGCGCCTTGAGACCCGACATCATTATGGAGCGGTACTATAACTTCGCTGGCGCGGGCATCCTGGCCGCCCGACGGTTCGGCATCCCCTCAATCCTCGAAGTCAACGCGCTGATCATCGATCCGCCGGTGGTGCTAAAACGACGCCTCGACGATACGCTGGGTGCTCCGCTGCGCCGCTGGGCGACAGCGCAGTGCCGCATGGCAGATCGAATTGTAACGCCACTGCATACGACGGTCCCTTCCGACATTCCCCGCACACATATTGTTGAACTGCCATGGGGCGCCAATGTGGAACATTTTCGTGTTGATCGACCTGTCATCAGCCCCACACAGCCGATAGTCGTGTTCCTTGGTTCATTTCGCGCCTGGCATGGCGTGCTCGACGCAGTACGCGCCGGCGGCATTCTCGTCGAGCAGGGGCGCGTGTGCCGCTTCCTGTTTATCGGCGATGGTCCGCAACGCACTGCCGCAGAACGTCTGGCATCGCGCTGGCGTGAACAGTTCACCTTTACCGGCGCTGTTCCATACGATAATGTGCCTGCGCTGCTGGCACAGGCCTCGGTGGCGGTCGCGCCATTCGACACTGCGGCACATCCTGCGCTCCGCGCCGCCGGCTTCTTCTGGTCGCCGTTGAAAGTGTTCGAATACATGGCTGCGGCATTGCCCGTCGTGACAATCAACATTCCGCCGCTCAATCAGATTGTGCGCCATGGCATCGAAGGGTTGCTCTACCCCGAAGGCGACACCGATGCGCTGGCAGCAGCGATTGCCTATCTGCTCGACCACCCGGACGAGGCGCGCGCTATGGGGGAGCACGGTCGCGAGCGCGTTGCGACGCATTTCTCGTGGGCGCGACATTGCGAGGAACTGGAACGAGTCATGAGCGAGATTGCAGGGAGACGGTGCACGTTGAACGTCGCACGTTGAACGTTGCCCGAGGGAAGGATACAGGTGCGAAGGTGGCAGGTTGAAGGTTGCAGGTTGAAAGCGGGGACGTATCCGAACTCCTGGATATTGACAGGAACGTACCCGACCCTTGAGGTCTTTGCCGGGGATCGGGCGCTGCGATGGAACCTCTTGGCGAAATGATTTCTGTCTCCTGTTCAGACGTGCATTAACCTCAAGAGTCTTGAGGAGAACGCGGCATATTGAACACAGGAAGGCGGAAAGCGGAAGGTGACAAGGCGGGAAGAGCACGGGCAGGAGGGTTACAGGTTACAGGAGGGAAGGGTGAGGGTTACAAGACGGGAAGCCAGCAAGGAATTCCTAACCCCTAACCCCTAACCGGTTTCTCAGTTCTCGGTTCTCAGTTCTCACACCATGCACGTCTTGCTCCCAACCGATGTCTTTCCCCCTCGCTGCGGCGGCGCTGGCTGGAGCGCACATGCGCTGGCGCTGGCGTTGATCGCGCGCGGGCATCAGGTGACGGCCATTGTCCCCCGTGAAGGGCAACGCGGTTGCGCCGCCGGCGACACGCTCGGCGTGCCAACGGTGGCCTTCGGCTACCATGCGCCACGCATTCCTTTCGTGCGCAACTATGTCCGCAATGAGCGGTTATGGCCCCGCCTGGCGCAGGTGATTGTCGCGGCAGGTGCAACGCCTCCCTGTCATCCTCGGGACACGATCATCCATGCCCAACACGTTCAGGTTGCGCCAGCCGCTGTGATAGCCGGGCAACGCCTTGGCGCACCGGTGGTCATCAGCATGCGCGACCACTGGCCCTGGGATTATTTCGCCACCGGATTGCACGGCGACCGCATCCCCTACCCGCGTCAGACGTGGGCATCGCTGGCGACCGACCTGCCTGCCCGGCTGGGACCATTGCGCGGCGCAGCGGCGCTGCCTGCCATTCCGTACATCTTGGCGCACCTTGCGCGCCGTCGCGCCACATTGCGCCGGGCAGACGCCGTGATCGCCGGCAGTCGCTACATCGCCGGAAGACTGGCGGACCTGGTTGAGCCGCAACGCCTGCACATCATTCCGAACATCGTCGATCTTGCCGGAATCGACGCCCTGATCGCCACACCATCGCGCCTCATCCCGCCCGACGAGCGATTCGTCCTCTATGTTGGCAAGCTTGAACGGAACAAAGGCGCGCATCTCCTGGCTGACATTGTGCGACGGGCAGGCGCCACGCTCCATCGCTGCACGCTCGTGGTTGCGGGCAGTGGTCCGTTACGGGCGGAGCTGGAAGACGCGGCACGTGCCGCTCAGGTACGCGCCCGCTTCCTCGACTGGATCGACCACGACGACGTGTTGCGGTTGATGGCGCGCTGCGATCTGTTGCTCTTCCCATCGGCGTGGGGCGAACCATTGAGCCGCGTGTTGCTCGAAGCATGCGCCTGTGGCGCGCCCATCCTGGCAATGCCCACCGGTGGCACACCCGACATCATTATCGACGGTGAAAGCGGCGCCCTGGCGGCAACTGTCTCTGATTTCGCGCGTCGCCTGGCAGAACTGCTCGAACGACCCGACGAGCGCCGCGCGCTTGGCGTCGGAGCGCGCCGCCTGGCAGAGCGTCGCTTCGCGCCCAATGTTGTTGCCAGGCAGGTGGAGAGTCTCTATCAGTCGTTGATAGAACCGGCGTAGTAGTGCGTTTCGGCTGAAGCGATCATCTCAAGGAAACGCACACAAAGGCGCAAAGGCACAAGGATTTTGCATGCAACGTCCCCAATGTGCTGCACTCCCACAGGTACCACCCCTTAATGACCTTAATGTCTCATTTACCTTTTCCATTTCGTGTACTAGCATAGACCATGTGCTGCGCTCCACGATGAGTGCGTCTGCAACCACGTTGTACTATTGACCGGACATATGTGGCGGACTAATAGGGCGAAAAGAGACGCAAAGCCAATTCGCGTCTTCAGCGAGCCATCGCCGAATGACAGGTTCACGCGAACAATCGTCCTGAGGCGCTGAACTGTCAAGGAACCCGGAAAACGCTACGGTCCTCGCGCGATGGGCGCCATCCCCACATTGTTCCGGTCCTCCAGAGGAGAAGGAAATGATCCGTTCTTCACTGACCGGCAAGGTCATGCTTGCAGCGCTGATCATCGTAACCCTGATCATCGGTGCGGTCGCAGGAACCTCGCGCGTCATCAAGGACATCCACCAGTCTATCGAACATCTCACCAATCACACGATCAAACGAATCACCCACGCCGATGCAGCCAGCAGCTCCATCTCGCGAGCGCTCGCCGAAGCGCATGCCGCTGCGACATCCGGTTCTCGCGCCAAACTCGCTGTTGCGCGCGTCTATCTTGCCATGGCGCGCAATGAACTGGCGCTCATGACTGATGATGAGACGCACACTATAGCAGCCGAAACCCTCGCCGATCAGGAAATGTTGCAGCAACGCTACATGCGTCTGATCAACGAAGCGGAAATGGTGTTCCTCCCTCTCGAAACTGCCATCACCGAGAACGATCAGGAGGCGATCGCCAGTCATACGACGACCCTGATCACACTGGCGGGCTATAGCGGGCAACTATCGGAAACCATGTCCTCGGTTGCGCTGAAAGAATTCCGCGCAACCGAAACCGTGTTGCGCTCCGAAATCAGCATGGCAAATCTGGTGTTGGGAAGCGCCAATGTTGTCCTGATCCTTGCCGCTGTCATCGCGCTCTGGCTGCTGCGCCGGCATGTGGTGCAGCCGCTCGAAGCGCTGGCGGCGGCGGCGCAGGCAATGAGCGAACGGCGCAGCATGGCGCCGCTGCAAATCACCAGTCGTGACGAAATCGGGCGCCTGCAACGCGCGTTCAATGAGATGACCGAGGCGCTCGCGCAGCAAACCCGGCGCCTGGAAGAGCAGATCGTCGTGGCCGAGGCGGCGCGTGCTGAAGCCGAGATTGCCCGCATGCACCTTCAGGAGAAACTCGCCACCATTGAAGAGCAACGCGAAGTCATTCGCGCCATGAGCATTCCACTGCTGCCGCTCACTCGCACGTCGGCGGTCGTGCCGTTGATCGGCGCGATCGACAGCGCACGGCTCGCCATGCTTGCCGACCGCGTCCTGCGATCAGTCGCTGACAGACGTTTTCAGCGCGTGCTGTTCGACATCACCGGCGTACCGGTGGTGGACGAAGAGGTAGCGCGCGGATTGAACAAGGTTATCCACGCGCTCCGATTACTTGGCGCTAATGCAGTGCTGGTCGGCATTCGCCCCGAGGTTGCGCAGGCGCTCGCGCCACTCGGCGATGCGCTCGCCAGTGTAACCACCTACAGCACGCTCGAACAGGGGATTGAGAGCGTACTGCAATGACGCGCCTGATCCGCTCCAGCCCGCATACTGATACAACCATCGCAAAACGGACACAACCGGCGTTCCGACGTTTGCTTACGTGAGATACGTCGAAATGCCCGGCGCCTGCTTGAGGCGTTCGAAGTCCATCTCCCACAGGCTCACGAAGCGCGCAAAATCGACCTGCCGGTAGTCGCCGGAGTACCAGGCTTCCAGAAAGAAATTGTCGTTCGATCCAGCGTAGTAACGAGATACGGTTGCATTGCTGTTGGCTACATTGATGAACTCAAGAAAACCGGCGCGGTCGAGCGTTGCGGCTTCTCCGCAGCCGTAGATCGAGGTAAACAGGACCCCTTCGTTGAACGTCTGAATAATGATGTTCGGCTTGGTTGGGTGGCGCGCCAGAACTGTCTTCTCGTCTGCACTGACTTCGTACCCCAGAAATTGCAGATGATGACCGATCTGTGCCCGCGTCTGCTCGCGATCCGGTGCAGTCATTCGACACCTCACACATACACGCCTGAGTTTTGAGAATGAACGATCCCATAGCGTCCGATCGCGCGGCGATGAACGCTGATCGAACAGGCGCAGCGCAAATCGTATCGGATGGCGGGGCGCCGACAATCGAGGACAGGCTGCTACAAAAGACAGGCTGCCACAAAAGAAGAGTACGCCAATCAGAAACGAACCGGGCTGACGTCGTTCCATCAGAGTATACCGCCGGGCATCATGGAATGTCAATCGCTTGGAAGAAGCGAGAGTGCAGGCGTGATGTGACCGGAACCCCTGTAGCGCTACGGGCGGAAGCCCTTGCTCATACTCATGCGCAGTCATTTGTGCAATACTGCCAGTGCGCACAGGACGCCGTGTCGTTGCGGGCGAAAGCCCTCGCTGAGGCAAGTGCAAGCCCCACCGGGGTTACTAACGCTGATGCGCGGTCATGCCATTCCCGACCGCCGGTGCGCGTTGACTGTTGCGCCTTGCGAACCGAACCCTCGAACATCTTGTCTGACGGACTGCGACGTGCTATGACTTTTTCGGACACACTCTAAGTGGAACAGACAGGCAAACACCGCCTATTCTGCGAATCAACGGACATCGGTTGTTCTTCTCTGCAAACCAATCCACATTCACGCACGGATCGCTCGGAATCCGAGGAAAACCAACAGTATGTCAATACGTTGCGGGATAAACGGGACAAGCGGAGGTGAGATGTGTACGTGTTATACTAGCATAATAGCATGATAGCATGGCATGATGGGGTACACGAAACCCTCCCATGACGTTAGAAGCGGCATACACATATCCGTATGTATTGTTGATGGGAAGGTAAAGTCCTGTATGCACGGAACGACCGAACACGGATCCGTCAAGCGGATAGCGGCCCCGCTGACGCGGGGCTGATTCCGATCATCCTGATCCGCCAGGGTGAGGGCGCGTGCGCACCCTTCGCGTGATCAGCCCGACGCTCATGAACATGTGCAAAATAATCCGGCATTCGCGCTGCGCCCGGCGGTTAAAGCCGCGGGCTACGGTGGCGAAGCCCGCCTGCGCGGGCTATACCGGATTTGAATTCTCAATATGCATAAGCGTCGGGCGGAACAGCGGGTTGCCTGCGATCACGCCTGCGCCGATGAGCGCCGTCGGCGCGCCACCAGCCAGCCAATGCCCCCGGCAGCAAGCGCCGCACCAGCCCACACCATCCGTTCACGGCGCAGATCGCCGAGGACCACACGCGCGGTGTTGTATCCGCTTGCCGCAAAGACGCCGCCACCGGGGTGCGTGCTCGCGCCGGTAAGGTACAACCCGCGGATCGGCGTGCGATACCTGGCCAGTTCCGGCAACGGGCGAAAAAAGAACATCTGGTCGAATGACATCTCGACGTGCATCACATTCCCGCGCAACAGCCCCAAACGGCGCTCAATATCGAGCGGCGACTGAATGAAGCGGTCGATAATCTTGCCGCGCATGTTCGGCGCGTGACGATAGAGCACTTCGAGAATACTGTCCGCCGCCTCCTCGCGTATATCGTCCCAGTGACGACCATCGGCGAGTTCGTAGGGAAAGTATTGCGACCAGAGAAAGACCGTGTGCTTCCCCTCTGGCGCAACCGTCGGATCGATAGCGGAGAATGTCATGCTGATCACCGCCGGCTCACGCGATGGCAGCCCGCGTTGATAATCGGCGAAGGCGTTGCGCAGGTATTGTAGCGACGGGCAGAGCATCTGCAACCCGTGGTGGCTCCAGTGCGGTCTGCCGCCTGATGGCGCGCCGGGGTAGTCGGGCAACTCTTCGGCGGCGCAGCGCACCGTCATGCCAAAGCCGTTGCCAATGCGAATGTTCCGCACCCGTTCCGCCAGACCCGGCGGCAGATGGTCGGCGCCTACCAGATCGAGCATGGTGGTGACGACGTGGGCGTTCGATACCACCAGCGGCGCGCTGATGCGATCACCGCTCTGCAACTCGACCCCCTGCACCCGTCTGCCCTGCACCAGAATGCGTTTCACCGGCGCATCGAGACGCACCTCGCCGCCAGCCGCCGTCAGCGAGCGCGCCATCGCCTGCGTCAGCATCCCGCTGCCCCCCTTCGGATGCTTGGCGCCGCTCAGGTGCATCATCGCGTACCACCCAAAATGGTCGCCGGAACCGATCTCGTCTGGGGGCGGACCAGATTGTGCGCCAAGCCATGCCATAAATGCGCGCATTGGTTCGCTTTCAAATTGCTCAACAATCAGTTGCCCATACGAAGTGAGCAGACGACGCACCGTTTCGAGCGAACCGTCCCATTGACCGACTCTCAATTGCGCCTTGATCATACTGCCGAACAGACCGGTCACTGTCGGCGGGTTGAGGAATGTCTCGAACACCGCTTCATTGATCGGGCGCCAGAAAGCGATGAAGCGCCGGTACGCCTCGGCATCGCGCGGCGATACACGCGCAATCGACTCGCAGGTTTTGTCAATATCGCGGTAGAGCGCAATCGCGCCAGAACCATCGGGAACAGGATAGAACGCATATGGGTCCATGTCGCAGTATTCGAGACCGTAGCGTTCGAGTTCAAGATCGCGGATCACGGGGGTCAGGTGGATCATGATATGCGCCGACGAGCCAACATCAATCCGGTAGCCGGGGATCACCTCTTCGGTGCAGACGGCGCCGCCGACGATCGGGCGTCGTTCGAGCACGAGCGTGCGCAACCCGGCGCGCTGTAGATACCCGGCGCATGCCAGGCCATTGTGCCCGCCGCCGACGATGATGGCATCGTAATCGTACTTTTGAGGCATGGTTCGCTCCCTCTGGTGCTAGAACAGCAGCCGCATGGTAGCGCGCCGCAAGGGAAACGTCAAACGTGTGTCGAGCGACGAAAGTCTATCCGAAAACTCGCCGCGTGAAGTGCGGCTGAGCACGCGGGCACTACCTTCGATCACTCAACGAGCCTTTCGGGGTCGGCGCTCAGTGACAGGCGACAAGTAGTTATGGGTGAAGGATTAATTGCGATATTGCCCGTATTTTGATCGAGAAAATCATCACTTTGATTGATATACTCTTGATCACATCACGAATGATGCCAGGGTGGCATCGACCACAGATGGTCATTGCAAGGAGCACGCCAATGACTGCCGGTTTTCAGCAATGGCTTGATCGCCTTCCCTATACCTCGTCGCTCACCTTCCGTCAGGCGCGTCTGTTGCAAACGATGCTGTTCTTGATCATGGGCGGCGTTCTCATAGGAATCGCACTCAGCCCGATCGCCAACCCGACGACCGAAAGCCTGATCGTTGCTCTGACGGTGTACAGCATTGTTCTCCTTGGCACGCTGGCAGGACTGGCCTTGCTGCGACGGGGTTCCTTTCAGGCGGCAGGAGCACGATTGTCGCCGTCCTGATCATTGTCCTCATCCTGGCAATGGCCGCATATGGACGGCAACACACAGAGTACACCCTTCCGGGTCTGGTAGCGCCAATCGTGCTGGCAGGATTGGTCATCGGGCGTCGCGCGCTCTGGATTGCATGCGGCGCTGCCATTGTCGGCGTTGCGCTGACCACACTGGGAACGTTCTACCTGCCTCAATGGTTTGGCATCATCCGCATGCCCGATCCTGGACCCTTTGCCTTCATCACAGGCTATACCCTCGTCGTTGTTGTTATCAGCCTGTTCCTCGACCGATTCGGCGGCGCGTTGCGCGAGGCGCTCAATCAGGCGCACGAGCGAGAATGCGAACTGGAGACCCTGCGCGACTCGCTCGAGCAGATGGTTGCCGAACGCACTGCCTCGCTCCAGCAAATGATCGAGGAGTTGCGCACATCGCAAGAAACCGTGCGCGCCCTGAGCGCCCCTGCCTTGCCGGTGCTGCCCGGCGTGCTGGTGTTGCCGCTGATCGGCGCCTTCGACACTCGCCGTATGGAAGACCTGAACCGCGTTGTGCTCAATGCAGTCGAGCAGTACCGCGCAAAGACGGTCATCTTCGATGTGACCGGCGTTCCACTCCTCGACACCTCCACCACGCAGGCGCTCTTGCAGACTGCGGCAGCCGCGCGGTTGCTCGGCGCCGAGTCGTGGCTGGTCGGTCTGCGGGCTGAAGTGGCACAGACAATGGTGATGCTTGGCGCCGAACTGCGCCTGTTTCGCATTTCCGCAAGTCTGGCTGATGCTATCAGCATCCTTGCCGGGGGCAATCAGCGTTCCGTGCGTGCAATGCCTGGCGCGGGCGCTGCGCTGAATGGCAATGGGCAACCGTGACGCTCTGCCACACTGACAATCGTGACAGTACCGCGCAGACCTGGAGGAATACCGGCGCTGTCCCTCTTCTTCCACCTATCAGCAGGACGGCAACTCGTTACCGCCTCACACGCAGCATTCGCTCGACCATCACCTGTTGCGCCCTCAGTTCGAGCGTATCATCGAGCGGCGCAAAGTCCCCGACATCGCCGTATCGTCGCTGCAGCGCCATCCTGATCAGGTGATCGGCGAGTTGCGGGTTCTTCGGCAACAATGAACCGTGCAGATAACAGCCAATGGTGTTGTGGTAGACGGCGCCTTCGGTTCCGTCCTCGCCGTTGTTGCCGCGCCCAACGAGCACGCGCCCGAGCGGGCGAACGCCTGCACCCAGATACGTGCGTCCGGAATGATTCTCGAACCCGACAAGCCGGAACGCTTCACCGAATACAGCAGCATCCGTTTCAACCACAATGTTGCCGATCAATCGTTCCTTCCCGCCGACTGTGTACACATCGAGCGCGCCGATCCCCGGCAGTCGTTGCCCGGTATGCGTCAGGAAGTAATGCCCCAGCAATTGATACCCGCCGCAGATCGCCAGCATCACCAGACCGTCGTCGATCGCCGCGCGCAGCGCCGGTCCCTGGCGCTCCAGGAAATCTTCGGCGATTAATGCCTGCCCACTGTCCTGCCCGCCGCCAAAGAAGGCGATATCCATGGCGGACCAGTCAACTCTCGCACCAGGACCGACTGAAACGACCTCGCAGGCAATCCCGCGCCAGCGACATCGCTGCTGGAGCGCGATCATATTGCCGCGGTCGCCATAGATGTTCATGTGGTCGGGGTAGAGATGCGCAAGGCGCAGCTGCCACGTCATGCGATTGCTCTCGAATTTACACACGCTATCCCAAATATATCCCACATTATCCCACATTATCCCACGCGTTTTTCCCACACCAGCGCACAAACCCATGCACGCAGCGTCAGGTGAAGCGTCAAGGCTTTCGCGCTGTGGATGGCAAATATTTTCAGTACATATGTTCGCATATGCTTCAACCAGGCGCTTATGGTATCATTGAACGCATGCGGCGATGTCGCCGCATGCAACTCAACGGAGAAACAGACCAATGAAACCCTGGCACACCGGCGATGTTCGAGTCAACGGGCTGATGATCCACTACACACGCACCGGGGGTGCGAAACCGCCGCTCGTCCTGGCGCACGGCTTTTCCGACGATGGTTTGTGCTGGACGCCAGTAGCGCGAGCGCTGGAAGCGCGGTTTGATGTCATTATGGTCGATGCGCGCGGGCACGGTCGCTCCGATGCGCCGGAGAACGGGTACGGACCCCTCGAGCACGCCAGCGATCTCGCGGACGTGATCACCGCGCTTGGTCTGGACCGTCCCCCCATTCTGGGGCATTCGATGGGTGCAATAACGGCGCTGACGCTGGCAGGAACGCATCCCGATCTGGCAGGCGCACTTCTGCTGGAAGACCCGCCGCCGTGGTGGGATAGCGCCGCTCTGAGCGCCGCTGCTGCCGACGAGGATCGTTGGGCGGGGATGCGCGCCTGGGTCTTTCAGTTGAAGCGCCAGACGCGCGACGAATTGATCGCCGCACAACGCACAGCAACACCCACGTGGTCCGACGATGAACTCGGTCCATGGGCGGATGCCAAGCATCGCCTGAGCCTCAATGTCATCAACCGCAGCGCACCGACCGAGGTCGACTGGCAGACCATCCTGCGACGTATAACCTGCCCGACGCTCCTGATCACCGGCGATCCGGCATGCGGCGCGATAGTGACACCCGAAAACGTGAAGACGCTGCAGCAACTCATTCCGCACCTCCGGGTCGCGCACATCCCTGGCGCCGGGCATAGCATTCGCCGTGAGCAGTTTGAGCGATATCTGGCGGTTGTACGAGATTTTCTGGCGGTATGTTGAACGTATTGTTTCAGCAGGTTGGCGCACCTACTGAGCGGTGCAACGCGCCCGGCATACTGATGGGTGCGCTAACCTGGTGAAGCGCAACCTCTAACCTCTAACCTCTAACCTCTAACCTCTAACCTCTAACCTCTAACCTCCAACCTCCAACCTCTAACCCCTAACCTCTAACCCCTAACCCCTCCTCTGGCGCAGATGCGGGTTCCGTGGGTTCAGGGAGAGTGGACGGCACGGATGCCGGCGGTTCTACAACCTGTGCTACCTGTGCTACCTGGTAGAGCGCAACGATTCTGGAGTGCGCTAACGCAGCAAAGTCACGCACGATCGGCGCGCCGCCGGCGATCGGGAAGATCTGAACGCTGCGGAGCGGCAGGAAATCTTCGGTGTTTCGCTCGAGCGCCTCGACCAGGGTCAAGCCCGGACGCACGTAATACGTACCGCGGACGACAAAAGCCGTGGTGAAGAACATAGCCATGAGCGGCACAACCTCGCGGCGCTGCTCTTCGAGTGGATAGTCGGGCGGCGGCGCGGCTTCAGACAGTGTTGCGACGAGAACAGCCTCTGATCGGTCGCAGAGCAAATTCGGCAGGCGTTGCGTCGAATGGCTATGCCCCAGCGGCGCAATTGTAGCGGCGCGCAGTGTTATATAGCGGCGCTGCTCGCCATTAATCGCATCGCTCACACGCCGGTAGATGACGAGATCATAGGCGCCGGCAATAACCAGGCTCGTGGTGTAGATCTCGATATGGTGGGTGTAAACAGGCGTCAGACGCAACCTCTCATCTGCTTGATCCGCGAAGGACACAAAGGTCCACGAAGAATGCCGTCACCCTTTGGACCGGCGACGTTGCGATACAATCTCTGCCTGCAACTTTCGACCCTGATCGATTCACCACAGAGACACAGAGGACAGAGAGAAGAACCTTCTCCCACTCCAACCTGCAGCTTTCCCGCCTTCAACCTGCAACCTTCAACTTGTAACCTTACTCACGTTCAACGTTCAACATTCAACGTGCAACGACCACCTGCAACCTTCAACCCCTCTTCCCTCCCGCCGACAGCCGTTGCGGTGCAACGGCTCTACCTGCAATCCCTCTCGCCTCTTGCCTCTTGCCTCTCGCCGCTTCCCTCACTCACATATCCGCCCCAACACGCTCCAGAACTCCGGGTATGATACATCCACCGCCTCTGCGCCGTGCACCACGGTTTCACCCGCTGCCACGAGACCGGCGATCGCCCACGTCATCGCCAGACGATGGTCGCCATGGCTGTCGAGCGTAGCGCCGCGCAGGTTGCCGCCGCCTGCGATGATCATGCCGTCGTCCGCCGGCTCCACGGCAGCGCCGAGGGCTGTCAGCCCGGAGGCAACCGTTGCGATACGGTCGGTTTCTTTGACGCGCAATTCGTGCGCGTCGCGGATGGTCGTTTCACCCTCAGCGCAGGCGGCTGCAAGCGCCAGAACCGGCAGTTCATCGATCAGGCGCGGAATGAGCGCGCCTTCAATCACGATGCCATGCAATTGTGACGAGCGCACCGCCACATCACCCACCGGTTCGCCGCCTTCAACGCGCTGATTCGTCACCGCAATCTGCGCACCCATATCGCGGAGCGCATCAAGTGCGCCGGTGCGCGTCGGATTCAGGCAGACCCCCGTCGTAGTGATTTCGGCGTCGGGGTGGATCGCGGCTGCCACCCACCAGAATGCTGCCGACGACGGATCGCCCGGAACCTGCAAGGACAACGGCTGCAACGCATCAGGACGATCCGGCGGCGTCAGATGGATGGCCGGTCCATCAACCATGATCGTCGCTCCCATTGCCGCCAGCATGCGCTCAGTATGGTCACGCCCGTCGGTGCGCCCGGTCAGCGTAAGCGTTCCATCGCCGAACAGCGCCGCCAGAAGCAGAGCGCTCTTGACCTGCGCCGAAGCGATCGGCAACTCGTAGACGCCGCCGTGGAGGTGCGCCCCACGGACTGCCAGCGGCGCGTGATTCCCCTGATCCCGCCCGTCGAGGCTGGCGCCGAGCGCGCGCAGCGGGGCAACAATCCGTTGCTGCGGTCGCGAGCGGAGCGAGGCATCACCGGTCAACACCGAAAACATCCCCTCCTGACCGGCAAGCATACCTGCCAGCAGGCGCAGCGTCGTGCCAGAGTTGCCGCAGTTCAGCACATCGACCGGCTCGCGCAGGCCATGCAACCCTGCACCATACACACGGACCGCATCTTCGTGACGTTCGACGCGCACACCAAGCGCCTGAACGCACGCAATCGTCGACAAACAATCGGCGCCGGCGAGGAAGTTCGTTATTTCAGCAGTACCGGTTGCTACGGCATTCAACAGCACCGCGCGATGCGAGATCGATTTATCGCCGGGGAGAGAGATGTCGCCGCGTAACCGGCGTGGTGGAGCAATGGTGTGGATCATGCGCGTCTTCTTGTGCGGATGCATAGCGCGTGCTACGGCCCGTAAACCGCACCACGCCGCTATCCACCCCCCCTTCATCCGTGTTCCGGTTGCGTCACCAGTTTATACCCAAATCCCCGCACAGTCACAACAAAGCGCGGGTTGCCCGGATCCGCTTCGATCCGCTGGCGCAGGCGGTAGACGAGGGCGTCGATAGCGTTGTAATCATACACCTCGTAATCCCACACATTCCTGGCAATCTCGTCTTTACTCAACACCTGCCCCTTGTGGGTGTACAACAACTCGAGCAGTTGAAACTCTTTCACGGTCAGCGGCGGATCAAGCAGTTTCCCGGAGATGTAGACTTCTTTGGCGCGACTATCGACGCGCAACACCTCCTCGTGAGCGCGCACGCGCTTGAGAATCTCGAGTGGCAATGGTCCTTTCTGAGTGGCCTCAGGGTCGTTGAACACAATCTCGGCATCAGCCACCCAGATGCGATCCTGATTGTGCAACGCATGCACCCCCTCGATCCGCTCCCCATTAACGTAGGTTCCATTGGTGCTCTCGAGGTCACGAATCGCATACCCGTTCTCGTCGCGTTCGAAGCGTGCATGGCGGCGTGATGCGAGCGGGTGTTCGATCACAATATCATTCGCGGGGTCGCGACCCACGGTCAGGATCGGACGATCCCACTCGACCTGAATTGCTTCGGCGTCCTGACGCCGAACAATCAGGATTGGTACGGGGCCCGACTGCATGGAACTCCTCCAAATTTCCTTCGCCCTGGCGCTATCGGCATCGCTGACGCGATGTGGTACAATCGTTGGGTACTGCAGGCGATTATACCATCTGCGGCTATCTGATGACAAGACGAGTGAACAGCAGGTCGCAACGCAGCGCTGGCGCGATGCAGGAGCAGGAATGACCCGCCTCATTGGTCAGCGCCTTGGGCGTTATCTGGTACAGGAAGAGATCGGGCGCGGCGGGATGGCGCGGGTGTACCGCGCATTCGACACCTCGCTCAAGCGCACCGTCGCACTCAAGGTTATGGCGCCGCACCTGGCGCTCGATCCGGAGTTCGAACGACGCTTCGAACGTGAAGCGGTGACCGTCGCCAACCTCCGCCACCCCAATATTGTCCCGGTGTACGACATTGGCGAAGCCAACGGCCTGCGCTACATCGCCATGGAATATGTTCGCGGGCGGACGCTGCACGCTATCATTCGCGAACGCGGCGCGCTCGGCCTGGCGATAGCGATCAGCATTGTCGCACCCATCGCAGACGCGCTCGACCACGCCCATGCGCAGGGCGCCGTTCACCGCGATGTCAAGCCGCATAACATTCTGATCGATATCGAAGGGCGCGTTCTGCTGACCGACTTCGGCATTGCGCAGGCGCCGGACGGTGAGCGCCTCACCCGTACCGGCATTTTCATGGGAACGCCGGAGTACATTTCGCCAGAACAGGCATCGGCGCAGCGCGTTGATGGACGCAGCGACCTCTATTCGCTGGCGATTGTCACCTACGAAATCATCACCGGCGTTGTGCCCTTTTCCGGCGCAACGCCGCAGTTGATCATGGCGCATGTGCAGTCGCCGCCGCCGCCGCCATCGTCGCTGGCGCCACGTGAGCCGCCGGAACTCGACCTGGTGCTGGCGCGCGCGCTTGCCAAACGCCCCGAACAGCGCTTCGGCAGCGGCGCCGCTTTTGTCGAAGCATTGCGCATCGTCGCGCGGCGCAACGATATACTCCCTGCCTCGCAGCAAGATGTTGCCGACCTCGCGCTGCCACGCCTTGCGTCGCCGCAGACGACCGTCCCGCACGCAGCCAGCGCGGCCCCTCCTGCCCCGTCGCCCGGCAACAACGTGGTGCGCACCGCGCCGCCAACGCCGGTCGGCGCCCCGCCGATCCGTGCGAAGGAGTCATCCCCATCGGAAGCCATTTCGTCGCCAGCCGCAACGCCCCGGCGCACTTCCACATCGCGCGGCGTGCGCTGGGCAATCGTTGGTCCTGTCGGCGCCGGTATTCTGATTGTAGCGCTGATCGCGGCGCTCTTCGGAGCAGGAGTATTCGGCGCATCCGGGCAGGTGCAGCCGACGCGCCCGCAGGCGACGGTGCTGCTGACGGAAACGCCGCCCCTCCCGCCGACCTGGACGCCGGTGCCGTCACCGACGTTTACGGCAACGCCGCGCCCAACCGAGACGCCGACTCCCGAACCGCCCACGCCGCTCCCGACGACGCAGGCGCCGGTGTTTATCCCACCGCCCCCACCGCCCCCAACGACGCCGCCAACAGAGACGCCGACCGAAGCGCCGACCGAGATGCCGACCGAAACACCAACGCTTCTGCCGACTGAGACGCCGACGGCAACACCTGCGCCGCCTTCGCCCTCCGTCACTGCCACGCCGGTCGTGTCACCGACGGTCGTGACGGGCACTGCAACGATTACTCCCTCAGTCGTGACGGCGACTCCTGGAACAGCGACTCCCGGAACAGTCACTCCTGAAACAACGCCAACCGCCACCACCGGTTCGGCGGATGCCGGAACGCCATCGCCAACGGCCACGCCCTCCTCCGCCACCTCCGAACCCACACTCACGGCGTCTCCGACGCCATCCGCCACACCCAATGCCTCGCCGACTCCCACGCCCTGAAGGTGACGGTCACGTGGGATGCGCCGGATGCACGAGCGCCGCCAGCAGACCTGCAACACTCAACGTTCTCAACGGTGCACTGACATGCACCGGGGCGCGCCGCTGGCGCGCCCCTACCTGCCGCCTTCCCACGTTCAACGTCCCCCAAGACCCTTGAGGTCAGAATGGGCGCAAACAGAGGGCGCAGACCGTTCCGCTGGCGTCGTTCTCGTGCAGAGCCAGGTTATTGGCAAAGACCTCAAGGGTCGGGCACGTTCCACTTTCAACCTGGAACCTTCAACCTGGAACCCCCAACACCCCCAACACCTCGCACAACGCCTCGATCCATGCCGGGTCGCCGCCGGCATTATGCACCCGCCGATCGATGCGCACGAACTGCGGACCAATGCGAATACCTCTGGAACGGGCAAAACGGCGCTCCAGACGCGCTCGCTGTCCGTCGGCGCCTTCTGGCAGTCGCACAATAAACTCCTCGTCGGTCGTGACTACCGAGGTGACGCCTGCGGCCAGCGCAAGCGCCTTAATCCGCAGCCAGATGAGCAACTGTTCCGCCGGTTCCGGGAGTTCGCCGAACCGATCGCGCAACTCCTGACGCAGGTCGTTCACCGCTTCCAGCGTCTGCACCGCCGCCATGTGCTGATACACCGCTAGCCGCACCTGATCGTCGCCAACATAATCGATGGGCAGGTAGGCGTCGAGCGGCAGATCGAGCGTGACCAGCGGCGAGATGAGCACTTTTTCGTCAACTTTGACCGGTGGTTGCCTGGGCGCCGACGATGGTCGATGTGGTCGAGCGATTGACTCTGCCGCACCGGTCGGCGCGGGTGTTCGCCGGGCATCGGCGCCGGTGAGCAGGTTCGTCGCAATCAACCGTTGTTTCAGGGTGCGCACAGCCTGTTCAAGCAGACGCGAGTAGAGGTCGAACCCCACTGCGGCAATGTGCCCACTCTGCTCAGCGCCGAGCAGGTTTCCCGCGCCTCGGATTTCGAGGTCGCGCATGGCAATGCGAAATCCGGCGCCGAGTTCGGTCGCCTCCTGAATCGCCTGGAGTCGCTCCTGCGCTTCCGGCGTCGAAGGACGTTCCGACCGGTAGAACAGATACGCATAAGCGCGCTGCGTACTGCGCCCTACCCGCCCGCGCAACTGGTACAACTGCGCCAGCCCAAAATGCGTCGCATCGTCGATAATGATCGTGTTGGCATTCGGCACGTCCAGCCCGCTCTCGATAATCGTCGTGCAGACCAACACATCATCCTTGCCGGTGAAGAAATCGAGCATCACCCGCTCGAGTTGACGCTCATCGAGCTGCCCGTGCCCGACGGCGATCCTGGCTTCCGGCACAAGCTGACGCAGCCGGTCGGCGATGTAGTAGATGCTCTGCACCCGATTGTGGACGAAGTAGACCTGCCCGCCACGGTCGAGTTCGCGCAGAATGGCTTCACGAATCATGTGCTCGTCATACGGGAGCACGTAGGTCTTGATCGGAATACGATCCTCAGGCGGCGTGTCGATCACGCTCAGGTCGCGGATGCCAGCCAGCGCCATATGGAGCGTGCGCGGAATCGGGGTTGCCGTCAGGGTAATGACATCCACATTAGTGCGCAACTGCTTGATGCGCTCCTTGTGGCGCACGCCAAACCGCTGCTCTTCATCGACCACCAGCAACCCGAGGTCCTTGAAGATCACATCCTTCGAGAGCAGGCGATGAGTGCCGATGATAACGTCGATCTCGCCGCGCGCCAGGCGCTGCACGATATCGCTCTGTTCCTTCGCCGAGCGAAAGCGCGAAATCATCTCGACCTGCACCGGGAACGCCGCCATACGCCGGCTGAAGGTGTCGTAGTGCTGCTGCGCGAGCACTGTGGTTGGCGCCAGCACCGCCACCTGTTTGCCATCCTGCACGGCTTTGAACGCCGCCCGCAGCGCCACTTCCGTCTTGCCGAACCCGACATCGCCGCAGATCAGGCGATCCATCGGCTGCGGCTGTTCCATATCGCGCTTGACATCAATGATCGCTTTGAGCTGGTCAGGGGTTTCGACATACGGGAAACTGGTTTCGAGTTCGCGTTGCCAGTCGGTATCAGGGCTGAATGCGTGCCCCTCCGCCAGCTGGCGCTGCGCATAGAGACCGATCAGATCGTCCGCCAGGTCCTGCACAGCGGCGCGCGCTTTGCGCTTGGCGCGCTCCCAATCCTGCGTACCGAGGCGGGTGAGATGCGGTTCGGCATCGCCTGCGCCGATGTAGCGTGAGACGCGGTCGATCTGATCGACCGGAACGTAGAGCCGGTCGCCTTCGGCATACCGCAGGTTCAGGTAATCGCGCTCGATGCCGCCGACGCTCCGCCGCACCAATCCTTCATAGACCGCAATGCCGTGCTCGATATGCACCACATAATCGCCAGGTTTCAGCCCGCGCAGAAACGCTGCGCGATCCTCGGCGCTGCGTTCACGGCGCCGGCGGCGCTCGGTCGTGATCCGGCGCTGCCGCCAGCCGAAGATTTCGCTATCGCTGTAGAGTGTCAGGCGCAATGCGGGCAAACGGAACCCTGCGTCGAGCGAGCCATGGATGGCGGTAAACAATGACGAATCGACTGCTGAGTCATCGGACGCTTCGCGCTGCACGCCTTCTGCAACCAGCTCCTGCAAGCGCGCCGCCTGCGGCGTCACCACGACAACCCGCTCACCTTTGTGCAACCGTTCAACACTATCCTCGATCAGACGCCGGATCTGCCCGCCAAACAGTTCGGCAGGCACAACCAGATGCTCCGGCAAAAGATACACACGGAAACGTTCGTCAGGCGGATCGGCGCTCGTTGATGTATGCGTCTCAGAAGGATCGGCGCCATTGCCCGACAGGGGCGCGACGGGCGATGCGGAGTCGGGCAGTAACACATCCCACACCGGTCGCTCGTTATTGCTGAAATCCGCCAGGGTCAGCGTCTCCGCCTGCGCCATCAGTTCGCGCCAGCGCAGATAGGGGCGCGGAAATGCCGCCGGAAGTTCACCGGCGTCGACCTGCTGGCGGCGGCGCGTTTCCGCCTGATAATCGAGTTCTGCGGCATGCTGCGCCAGCAGTAACGCATCATTGAATGCAACGATTGCGCCCGGCGGCAGATGGCGCAGCAGCGTGGCCGGATCGCCCGCCTCATCGCGGAAGAACGGCGCGAACAATGCGCGCCCCTCGAACCGCTCGCCGCCACGGATGTGCTCGAACGCCTGCAGCCATTCATCGAGCGCCTCGCGCCGCAGCGCCGACGTATCAATATCGCGCATACGCGCCAGTGCTGCGTCGCGTCGCCACAACGGAACCTCATGCGGCGGACCGACGATCGCTGCGCCGATCTGCGCCTCACTACGCTGCGTCAGCGGGTCGAAGCGCCGTAGGCTGTCGATTTCATCGCCAAAAAACTCGATCCGCAGCGGCAGATCGTCTCCCGGCGGAAACACGTCGATAATGCCGCCGCGCCGGTTGACCTCGCCTGGCTCTTCAACCGTCGGCGCATAGCGATACCCCCGATCGATCAACCGTTCCATCAGAACGTCCAGCACGCATGGTGCGCCACGCTCCAGAGGAATACTGCCGGCGCGCAGTTCAGCCGGCGTCAGCGTTGGCTGCATCAACGCCCTGACCGGCGCCACCACAACCGGCGGCGGCGCGCCATCGCCGGCGTCGTGCGCCGCCAGGCGATGCAGAACGCGCATGCGCGCAGCGAGGATGTCGCCACCGGTAGACATATGCTCATACGGCAGCGCGTCGCTTGCCGGAAAGATCAACACGCGATCATCGCCGAGCCATTGGCGCAGATCGTCACAGGCACGCAGCGCCGCATCGGTTGTACTCACCACATACAATACCGGCGCAGCCATTGCGCCAGCCATCGCAGCAACCAGCGGCGCGCGCGCCGCTCCCGGCGCGGGCGCAACATGCAGGCGCGCACCAGCGCAGGTGCGCAGCGTTGCGATCAACTCCTGAACCGGCGCCAGCGCCGTTATTTCATCGAGGAGAGTCGTCAGCGAAAGAATCGTCGTTGTCACATCGGTCACCAACACCGAAAGGGAGCCTGGTCGCCCGACCGGCTCCTTATTCAACCTCGTCATTCCCATTGCTATCAGAGTACCATGAAGCGCAGCCCTGCGCAAAGATCGCATGCGGGTCCAGGCATGAATGGTCAGGCGGCAACCCGCCGCACCGCCCGACGCGGCGCCCTGAGCGTGTCGAAGGGTCGAAGGGCTGAACCGTCGAGCTGCGCGCACGAAGGGCGCTGCCGCGCACTCGCTCCGGCGCATGCGCCCGCACCGCGCTAGCCGCGCGTCAGCGGGGCTTCGTCCACGCAGCACGGGCGTTTACGTCCGCGCGAGCGCCGTCTGCCAGAACCGCAGTGGTTCCTGTCCCATCATGCCTGCACCCATGCAGGTCCGCGCATGCGTGGTCAGGCGGCAACCCGCCGCACCGCCCGCCGCGGCGTCCTGAGCCCTGAGATTGTCGAAAGGTTGAAGGGTCGAAGGGTCGAAGGGCTCAACTGTCGGGCTGCGCACACGAAGGGCGCGGTCGCGCCCGTGCTCCGGCGCATGCGCCTGCACCGCTCCAGCCCCGCTGACGCGGTGCGGGCGCGGTGCGGGCGTTATTAGTCAGTACACGAAGTTTTCTTACTTTTTTAGCTCTGAGCGCAACGAAGGGTATCCTGCATCAGGACACGGCGGATTCTTCGCCACACGCAACCGATGAATCATCGGAAGGGCGCCGGCATAATGGGTCAGGACACGACGCTCCGGCGGCCAGCGATTGACATCGCCCCTGACAGGCCTGCGGCCGCCCGTCCGCCTGCGCGGACGAGACCGGCGGCGTCCACGCAGGTGGACGCCCGGCGGAACGCCTGCCCGGCGCGACTTCAGTCGCCAGCCCAAGCGTAGCGCCACAGAGACGCGCTTGCTTGCCGCCTGACCATGCATGCCTGGACCATCACCGGAAAACGTGCTTTACAGACCAGTTATGGTTTTTGAGCAATTAATCCGGTATCGCCACGTCCAGCCCGCGCAGGCGGGCTACAAGGCGGATAGCGGGATAATTATTCAAAGTCCATCAGCCGCCGGGCGATCAGGCGCATAGCGGGATCGCGCGGGTGCAGTCTGCAAGAAACGAGGCGATTCCTGTCATGCTATGACCCTGCCCCGTCCCGCGCCGTTGCGCCCACGTTTCTTCGTGCTATAATACTCAAGAATTGCTTTACTTTTTCTAGCCCTCTGGAGTGGTGTCGGTGAAGGTTACAACCGAAAAGAAGCCTCGCAGTATTCTCGAACTGACCGTCGAACTCGATAAAGAACAGATCGAGAAGGCGCTGGATCGCGCGGCGCGCCGGATGTCGCAGAAGTACAACATCCCTGGATTTCGCAAAGGAAAAGTGCCTCGTTTCATTGTCGAAAACTATTTCGGGCGCGAAGCCCTGCTCGAAGAAGCGTCCGACGACCTGATCAACAAGGCGTTCCAGGATGCCATCAAGCAGGAAAACATCGAGCCGTATGCGCAGTCGCACATCATTGCCGTCAATCTCGACACGCCGCCGTTCACGTTTACGGTCGAAGTTCCGGTGGCGCCGACCGTTGAGTTGCCCGACTATCGCGCCTTCCATGTGCCGTTCGAGCCGGACGAGGTGACGGACGAAACGCTCAACCGCGCGATGGAAGCGCGACGGGACCGGCACGTTGTGTTGCGTGCGCTCGAAGAGCCGCGCCCGGCGCAACACGGCGATCAACTGACAGTGCAGCTCGAAACGTATGTCGATGGCGAACCGCTCGACCCACGCCCTGAGGATGAGGAGATCCCCCAATCCACGCTGGTGCTCGACCCTGAGCGGATCGTGGCCGGATTGTACGAGGCGCTGCTTGGTGTGATGCCCAACACGATGGTCGATGTGACGGTTCGCATGGCGGACGATCACGAGAATGAGCAGGTGCGCGGCAAGGACGTGCGCTTCGTCGTCAACGTTCTGGAGATCCAGGAGCGTCTTCTGCCGGAATGGGACGAACTGCCGGCGCTGGAGAACTTCGAGGGGACGCTCGACGAACTACGCGAGCAGACGCGCCAGGAACTCATCGAAGCGGCGCGCAGGAACGCTGAGGACGAAGTCTTCGGCGAGTATGTGCGCCAGGTCGTCGCGGGCACGACCTTCGACCTGCCTGATGCGCTGATCGAACGGGAAGCGGACAGCATGCTGCGCGAGCGCGAGGCGGAGTATGAGCGCTATGGCATTCGCCCTGAACAGATTTATGAGATTCAGGGCAAGAAGCGCGAAGACTGGATCGAGGAGTTGAAACCGGCGGCGGAAGAGCGCGCCAAACGCGGTCTCGTGCTGCGTGAAATTGCGAAAGCCGAAGGGCTGGCGCCGAACAAGGCGGAGATCACGCAGGAGATCGAAGACATTGTGGCGGGTATGGAGGAGGAGCGGCGCGACAGCGCTCGCATGATCCTGGGTTCCGAGTTGCTTCCGCTCGTCGCTGCCGGGGTTGTGGATCGCAAACTGCGCCGCCGTATCCTCACGATTGCGACCGGCGACCCGTCGTTTGAACAGCGCGCTGCGCCTGACGCTGCCGATGAGTCGCAGGAAGCCGCCGCAGACGAAGCGCTGTCTGCTGAACAGAGCGCCACACCTGTTGTTGTCGATGAACCGCACGAAGCCGCCGATAAAGCACCGTCTGCCGAGGCTGGCGAGTTGCCTGCGGACGAAGCCGATTCCATCCCCGATGCAACGCCTGCCGTATCAGAGGAAAATGAGCGTGTTGCGTCTGCAGAAGATGGCGCTGCCGTCGAGGCGGCAGCCCACCAAACAAGAACGGAGTAAAAAGTATGGGTATCTGGCAATCAAACTATCGCGTGGACTGGACTGCGCCGCGCATTGAGTCGCTCATCCCGATGGTGGTCGAGAGCACCAATCGTGGCGAGCGCGCCTACGATATCTATTCGCGCTTGCTGAAAGAGCGCGTCATTCTGCTGGGAACGCCGATCGAGGATCAGATCGCCAACCTGATCGTCGCTCAGTTGCTGTTCCTCGAACATGAAGACCCGGACCGCGACATCTGGCTCTATATCAACAGCCCTGGCGGTTCGATCACGGCGGGGCTGGCGATCTATGACACCATGCAGGTCATTCGTCCCGACGTGGCGACGGTCTGCGTCGGTATGGCGGGGAGCATGGCGACGCCGATCCTGGCTGGCGGCGCGAAAGGCAAGCGCTACAGCCTGCCACACTCGACTATTCACATGCACCCGGCTGGCGGCGGCGCACGCGGCTATGCGCCCGACGTCGAGATCATGGCGCGTGAATTGCTGCGCGAACAGCAACTGATCCGTGAACTGCTGGCGAAGGATACCGGCCAGCCGCTCGAGCGCATTGCGCGCGACTTCGACCGCGACCTGTTCATGGATCCGCAGCAGGCGAAAGAGTATGGCATCATCGACGAAATCCTGACTCGTGAAGATCTGCAAGCGGCTGGCGAACGCCGCTGAGTGGCTACAGGAGCGCCTATGTCTCGCACACGCGGCGGCAACCCCAATTCGCCGAATAGTCGCGGCGCATACTTCTGTTCCTTCTGTGGACGCGGACAGGAAGAGGTGCAGCGCCTGATCGCCGGTCCCGGCACGGTTTTCATCTGTGATGAGTGTGTGGCGCTGTGCAGCGCCATCATTGCCGAAGAAACCGGATCGCGTCCATCACCCCGACGTTCATCGGCTCACCTGCCGGCTCGCCTGCCGACGCCGCGCCGGTTGCGCGAATGGCTCGATCAGTATGTCATCGGGCAGGATCGCGCGAAAGTGGTATTGTCGGTTGCGGTCTACAATCACTACAAACGGCTGCGTGCCGGGCAGAACGCCGATGACATCGAGATCGGCAAGAGCAACATTCTGCTGATCGGTCCGACCGGCAGCGGCAAAACCTTGCTGGCGCAAACGCTGGCGCGTGTGCTCGACGTGCCTTTCGCGATTGCCGATGCTACCGCATTGACCGAAGCCGGGTACGTCGGCGAGGATGTCGAGAATATTCTGCTGCGGTTGATCCAGGCGGCGGACGGCGACATCGAGCGCGCGCAGACCGGCATCATCTACATTGACGAGATTGACAAGATCGCGCGCAAGAGCGATAACCCATCGATCACGCGCGATGTGTCCGGCGAGGGCGTGCAACAGGCGTTGCTGAAGATCCTCGAGGGGTGCGTGGCGCACGTTCCGCCCGTCCCCGGTCGCAAACATCCGCAGCAGGAGTACATTTCGTTCGATACCACGCACGTGCTGTTCATCTGCGGCGGCGCCTTCGAGGGTCTCGACAAAATCATCAGCCAGCGCATTGGCGGCAAGCGCAGCATTGGCTTTCACGCAGGCGAACCATCCGACGCTCCTGCATCGCTGCTGTCGCAGGTCACGCCGGACGACCTGCTGCGTTATGGCTTCATTCCCGAATTCATCGGGCGGCTGCCGGTCGTCGCCGCGCTCGACCCGCTCGACAAGCAGGCAATGATCCGAATATTGACCGAACCGCGCAACGCGATTATCAAACAGTATCAGAAAATGCTGGCCCTCGACCACGTTGAACTCGAAGTCACTCCCGATGCGCTCGAAGCGATTGCCGAACGGGCGCTTCAGTCGAAGACCGGTGCGCGCGCGCTGCGCACGATTGTTGAAGAAATCCTGCTCGATGTGATGTACGAGATACCGTCGCAGGAACACATCGGGCGGTGTATCATCAACGCCGAAGTGGTCGAAGGGCGCGGGCACCCTATCCTGGTGCCGCGCTCCGCCGAACGGCAGGAGTACCGCCGCCGTATGGACGAGGCGGTGTAACTTTCCCGGAGCAACGTATGACCGCAGCGCAACAGACGGAACAGCGCGCCACAATTGGCGTCATTGGCGGGAGCGGTCTGTACGCAATGGACGATCTCACAGACGTTGAGCGCGTGACGTTGCAGACCCCCTTCGGCGCGCCGAGCGACGCCTATGTGATTGGCACGATTGAAGGGTATCGTGTCGCCTTTCTGCCGCGCCACGGCGTCGGTCACCGTCTTTCACCGAGCGAAGTGCCGGGTCGCGCCAATATCTACGGCTTCCGCATGCTCGGCGTGCGCTCCCTGATCGCGGTGAGCGCCGTCGGCAGCCTGCGTGAAGAGTACGCCCCTGGGCACATCGTCATTCCCGATCAGTTGTACGACCGCACCAAAGGGCATCGTCCCGACACCTTCTTCGGCGGCGGGTTGGTCGTGCATGTGCAGTTCGACCGCCCCTTCGACGCCGGGCTTTCCGACCGCCTGGAGCAGGCGGCGCGCGCCGCCGGCGCCACCGTCCATCGCGGCGGCACGCTGGTGGTGATGGAAGGTCCACAGTTCAGCACGCTTGCCGAAAGCGAAGAAAATCGGCGGCGCGGGCACCACCTGATCGGCATGACCGCGCTTCCCGAAGCCAAACTGGCGCGCGAAGCGGAGATCGCCTACGCCATGCTGGCAATGGTGACCGACTACGACTGCTGGCATCCGGGGCACGACGCGGTCACGGTCGAAATGGTCGTGCAGGTGCTCCAGGCAAACGCGCGGCTTGCCCAGGATGTCGTGCGGCGCGCCATTCCCCTGATCGGCGACGGCTTCGACAGCCCGGCGCATCGCGCCCTGGCGACCGCCATTATCACCGACCCCGCCGTCATCCCGCCCGAAAAACGCGCGCAGGTTGATCTGCTCGTGGGAAAGTACCTGCGCAAAGAAGCATAGCGACGTTTGGGAGCGTGTCTGCAAACCCGCATCATAAAATGCAATGTTGGGTGGGCGAAGACCTTCGCCCGCTCAATTCGCCTTTTCAGACACGCTCTTATAGGGCGATCAATCGGAAGCTGCACAATGATTGCCCGTGTTGACCATCTTGCGGCTGACGTTGGCTTCGACAGGCTCAGCCAATGTCAGCCGCGCTACGTCCGTGATTGTCCAGGTTGCGTTTTTTACACTACGGCGCGCGCTCAGCCAACGTCAGCCGTGCTACGTCCATGATTGTCCAGGTTTTGGGAAATCACTCTATTAGATTCTGATCCGCAATGGCGGATTAATGAACCCTCCGCCTGTGCAGAAAAGATTGCTCCTATGAGTCGTGAGCGTATTTGCCGACAACTGATCGAGAGCCTCCCGCTCCTTTTCACATGTGAGGAAAAAGGAGAGTATGTCCGCATCAGGACCCCCTACCTCTACCCTGATGGTGATAGTATCGATCTGTTTTGTAAGGAAGAGGATAGCGTCATCGTTGTCTCGGATTTGGGCGAAACGGGCCGCTGGTTGCAGATGCAGAGCGTCTCTTCAAAGCGCACGCCAAAGCAACAAGCGTTCATCGACGATATTTGCCTGAACCATGGGGTAGAGTTCTACAGAGGTATGTTGCTGGCGCGCTGCCATCCCGGAGACGATCTATCCCGTGTTGTCACACGTGTATCCCAGGCAGCGCTGCGGATGTCGGATCTCTGGTTCATGCTGCGCACACAAGCGGTCGTATCGTTTGCAGATGAAGTATCAGACTTTCTTGTGGAACGGGCATTTCGCTTCGACCGGGATGTGCCGCATAGGGGAAAATCAGGGCGCATCTGGAAGGTCGATTTCCACGTGCGCGCAGAAGAACGAAGTTCGCTGGTGTATGTTTTGAGCACCGGCAGTCGATCGGCAGCTTCACGGGCGGTCAATAGCGTTCACACCGCTTTTTTTGATTTGATGTATCTGAATGCAGGTCTAGAGTCGCTCCAGTTCGTTTCACTATTCAATGATAGTGTCGATATCTGGACTGAAGAGGATTTCCGGTTGGCGGAGCAGGTGTCCATCCCTGCGCGCTGGTCGCAGCCGGAAGAGTTTGCGTCTCTTCTACGAGGAGCGTCGTGGCGCTGAAACTCTAACAATGTTCTAACACACATTCCTTTACACTCCTCTTCCAATCTGCTACAGTACCGAATACTTGGGGATGACTGGTCTCGACAGGGAAGGATGTCTCAGGTTGCACGCCGAGCCGCCCAGTCTCGTTAATTATACAAATGACTGCGCATTAGTATTAGATGCAGCACAATACGCTCCAGAGAACACGTTCTTCGCCACACCCACATTCCAGGACATGTTCGTGCCGCCCTCGCCAGAGAGATGATGTTCGTCGGGCATAGCGCGGGCGATGACAGACGGCAATCGTCAGTTCCTGTTCGGCTGTCTACGTAGACCTCCATCCGCTAACGCCAATGTGCGGTCATTCGTACCATCTGCCGATACACATTACCCGGTTCACCCCGCAGACTGAGCGCCCGAACATCTTGTATGACTGACCGCCAATTGGTATAAGAACCCTGCCGTCAGCTCTACATTTTCCAGTTGCATGATGGCTACTGATATGCAACGGGGTCTTATTAGGGCAATAGCGGTCAACACGAGCAATGCACTGCCAGGATCGCCTGCCCCGATCCCACAAGCGCCAGCCTGCCCCGCTTGTTCAGTTCCGTGCGACTCGCGTCTGGTTTGCAGGCAGTATGCCATTCACTACGAACCTTGCAGTAATACCCGCGATTGTGGCGGAAGAGCAGATTATCGAGAAAAGCACAGATGCTCGAGATGTTGCTGGCCCAATACCTGCTCGTGCGCGGGCTGGAGTCAGACATCGCTTGGATGCGTCTATGATCTGGGTTGTGAATTGCGCGATAGCTGCCAGAGTTGCAGCGGCCATGGCGGTTGCCCGGCTGCGGTAAGTGGCGATGAGTGACGGTATGGCCAATCAGAGTCGAAGCCCGTTCAGGAACAAATCTCGTCAGCAAAGAACAGTCAGACTGACGGGTTCGCTTCTCATCGGTCTGATAGTCGTTGCAACAATCGTCCTGTTGAGCAGATCATCGCTATCGCCAACAGAGAGTCTGCCTGTACCGCACCCTTCTTCCGCCTTAGCTGTGCCTCATCCCATTACAGGCGACCTGCGCGTCCGGCAAGGGATCGCTCACTGCCTCAATCGAGCAGAGTTGATCCATGCGGTGTATCCCTGGCTCGAAGACACAAGTCCCTTTGCGATGACGTCGTTTGTTCCTGTGGGGCACTGGGCCTATCCCCACGATGCCTCAGGTCTGACAAGTCACACCTTCGACCCGGTAAGGGGCAGGGCTTTGTTCGAAGAGGCTGGTTGGAGGCTCATTGCGGGCGCTGTCTATCGCACCAATGCGAAGGGCCAGACGATGCGCCTCACCCTGACTGCCAGTGAAGCCGATTTTCGCACAGCCTGGATCGCCATCTTCAAGGAGCAAATGAAGAACTGCGGGCTGCTCATAGAGCACCGGCGCATTCCAGGCGACTGGCGCTCCGAGGAGGCTCTCAAGCGCCGTGATTTCGAGTTGGTTGCGCATACCTGGCTCAGCCCAACCGATTCCAACAGGCTCACATTCTTCGAGTGCGACCAGATCCCTTCGCCAGAAAATAACTGGCAGGGCGACAACTTCACGGGTTGGTGCAACCCGCGGGCCAATGAGGCCATCCGCCTTGTCACCGGCGTCCGCAGCAGACGGGAAACCCGGCGAACCGCCTATCGCATCATGCAGAAAGAATACACCCGCGATCTCCCAAGCCTGCCGCTTTTCAGCCATGTCCTTGTGTATGCCAGTAACACTGCGCTGCAGAACCTTAATCCATCTCCAAATGAGATGTTGTATACATGGAACATAGCCCAATGGGTCATTCCTGGAAAGGATACTATCGTGATCGCCCAGCGGTCGGAGCCGACTTCCCTTTCCGTATTGACAGACGACTCGTATATCACCCGGCTGATTGGCGCGCTGGTGTTCGGGGTCGATACCACCAGCCTGGGCTACGATACCCAGCCAATCACGCTCAAACAGATCCCCTCCATTGAGAATGGCATGATCCAGATCAATGTGGTACGAGTCGGCGAGGGGGAACACATTGTGGACGCGAACGGCAATGCGGTTGAACTCCAGGCGGGTGTTCGCATCATTGATGCTCAGGGAAATGAGATCACATATCGTGGCGGTATCGTGGATATGAGCCAACTGATTGTAAGGTATGAATTTGTGGAAGGGCTGAGGTGGTCGGATGGCGCCCCAGTGTCTCGATCTGACTATGCACTCTCCTATCGAATCCAGTGCAGTCTGGACACTGTTGCTGAGACTTTGCGGCTGCCCTGCGAGAAGATGCACGACGTGGACTTTGCGAGCGATACCGCGTATGTGGTAACCTGGAAACCGGGCTATCTTGGGCAAACAAAACCTGACTCTACGGAACATCCGTATTTCCTCCCACCGATTGGGCGTCAGCCATCCCATCAGACTCTCAGCAATGGACAACGACTGGCTGATGTGCCGCTTCCGTAGTGGAACTGGCTTCCGGAAGTGCATCAGCAACCCCTCGGCATTGGTCCATATGTCGTCAGTTCTTGGGAGCCTGGCAGGGAGATCGTGTTTACTGCTAATCCATACTATTTCAAGGGATTTCCTGCGACCCCCAGGATCATTGTGCGATTTCTCGCCCCGAAGCAGGCGGTTGAAGCCTTGCGTAGAGGCGAGGTTGATGTGGTCGATGAGGACACACTACCACCGGACGAGATTGGTGATCTGGTGAAAGCCCAGGCAGATCTGCAGGTGCGTTTCCATTTCGTCCCATCACCCTCCGCTGAACTTCTTGCTTTTGTGCTCAACGCACAGTAGCTGGCTTGATGGTGATGCCTTCGGGGTCCAGGCATGAATTGTCAGACGGCAAGCAAGCGCGTCTCTGCTGCGCTGCGCCTCGGCTGGCGACTGAAGTCGCGCCGGGCGGGCGTTCCGCCGGACGTCCACCTGCGTGGACGCCGCCGGTCCCGTCCGCGCAGGCGGACGGTCGGCCGCAGGTCCATCAGGGGCGATTTCAATCGCTGGCAGCCGGAGCGTCGTTTCCTGACACATCATGCCTGCACCCATGCCTTCCAGCCCCTTTACACTCCTCTCCCCATTTGTTATAATATGGACGCGCTTGGGGATGACTGGTCTCGACAGGGAAGGATGTCTCAGGTTGCAAGCCGAGCCGCCCAGTCTCGTTAAAGGGGCAACGGCATAACTGCCAACAACAACAAAGTCGTCGCCTTCAAGCCGGCGATGGCTCTGGCTGCCTAACAAAACAGCAGCCCGCTCCCTTGCTCTCACCCCGATGGAGTAAGTTCGAGCGTCAGCAAGTCGGGGCGCTCCCGGCGAACGCCTGCGGCGCCGGGCTAAGATAAGCGGGATGGCTCAAAAGTCGCTCTGTTCGTCGTGCGACTGCGAGCGACAGCAAACGACGGACTAAGCTTGTAGACGCCTGAGTCTAACTTTTCTGGACGGGGGTTCGACTCCCCCCATCTCCACCACTACGAAAGCCCGTCCTGTCCGCCGCCGCCAACGTCAGGACGGGCTTCGTGTTTCCTTCGCAGGTCAACGACCGCTCGAATCGGTCCATTTCCGCAGATATGGGCTGACCTTACGCAGTAAGGTGCGCAGATGCTTGTAACTCACAGTCCCGTCAAACATCAACTGCCCAAGAAGGATGCCCGGATGGATCTGTTGGTCAGCAGCGAAGCGCTCGATCGCCCTGCGTGAGAAGTAGGGCCTGGTGCGGGCAACCCAGGACTCGAACGCATTCTGGTCGATCAACCATGCTCGCGCCTGCCGGTTCGCTTCCTGCTCTTGCTCATCGCGGCGCTGTTCCTCATCCTCAAAGTTATCGAGATGCAGCGCGCAATGCCCCATCACCAGATGAGCCAGCTCGTGCATCAGGGTAAACCAGAACGAGTCAATCCGGTCATAGCGCAGGGTCAACCCGATGATCGGCGTACTGTCGGCGTCGCAGAGCACGCCATCGATGTAAGTCTTTGGCAGCGGCGGCACAATGATGAAGCGCACGCCAAGCGACTGGAGCAGCGGCGGAACCTCCTCCACCTGCTCTGGTGTTGTCGCAAGCTGGCGGATCTCCGGAATCGCCTTGATCAGGTCTGCGCGACTGAAAGGTGGAACCTTCTGTTCAAGTGCGAGCTGGCGCACCCGGCATACCCAGGCGACCTGAGCGCCGCGCTCAGGACCACGTGCAACGCTATGACGCAGGCTGACCGCCTCCATCATCGCTTCCGGGTTGCCACCCAGCAGGCGGCAAACATCGCGCTCCAGATCCTCAGCGACACCGGTCGCGCACAGCCAGCCCCGGCGGATCATGTCAGCGATCGGGAGCATGCTGTAGAGCCTGCTGCGCGTTGCAATCTCGGAACCGCCATTTCCACCACGCTGGCGGGCGAGATCAAGGCGGTAGCTCGCTTCCAAGTTCGTCCAGATCTCGGCTGAGGCGCCGAATGCCTGCGCCGGTTCCAGCGCCGTTTCCGGGGTAATCTGTTTAACACCGCGGATAATCTCGCTGATCGCCTGAGGCGGACGACCCATGATCTCGGCGAGGTCGCGCTGCGACCAAACCCGCTCCTCAAGCTCCATTTTGATGATCTCGCCTGGCGCTACTGCACAGGCTGGCTGTACGTTATCCATGCAGCGCCTCTTCTCGTGTTCTAATGGTAATCTACTATCTCGACGATGACAACTTCTGGATCTTCGTTACTGTGCTCGATCCGAACGATCAGGCGCCATTGCCTGTTGAGCCGAAACGAATGCTGACCAGCGCGATCGCCACTCAGTTTTTCGTAGTGCAGCGACTTTAAGCTGTAAAAATCGCGTGTATCGGGTGCATTCCGGATAACAGCCATGACGCGAAAGAAGCCTTTAACCACGCTCTGCTCGTACTGCTCAGCACCCCGTCCTATCAGTGGAGAGCGCCTGGATCTTTCTGTCGGCGAAACGGAAGCGCATAGAGCAGCCCTGAGCGGCGTGCAGATCGGCACTTGAGTATAGCAAACGGAATAATCATTTATGGGGTGATAAGGTGAAATCTTAATAAATGCAGTACATCTGTGGTATAATGACCCCTACGTCGATGTTGAACTGTTTGCGAGGCAACAATGCGGTTGCTGAAACGCATTCTCCTCTGGGCGGCGTTGGTCCTGGTCATTGTGCTGGCGCTCGGCGCCGGCGGCGGCTACCTCTGGCTGCGTCGCTCGCTGCCGCAGACAAGCGGCGAAATCCGGGTGAGCGGGATTAGCGGTCCGGTAACAATTGTGCGCGATAGCGATGGCGTGGCGCATATCACCGGCGCAACCGAAACGGACGTCGCCTTCGGGCTGGGGTTCGTCCACGCGCAGGAACGGCTCTGGCAGATGGAAGTACAGCGTCGCATCGGCCATGGCCGACTCTCCGAGATCTTCGGCGCAACCACGCTCAATACCGACCGCTTCCTGCGCACACTCGGCGTGACCCGCGCCGCGCGCAGCGCCTATGAGCGACTCGACGCGGATACTGTCGCCATGCTCGAAGCCTATGCAGCGGGTGTGAATGCCTTTCTTGCCACCAACCCGGTCCTGCCGCCGGAGTTCCTCATCCTTGGCGTGCAGCCCGAACCATGGCAGCCAATCGACTCACTCGTCTGGGCGAAGATGATGGCGTGGGACCTCGGCGGCAACTGGAACGACGAGATGATGCGTTCGCTGCTGATTGCCCGGATTGGCGCGGAAGACGCCGATTTTCTCATGCCAGCCTATACCGCCGACGGTCCGCTGATCCTGCCCGAAGGCGCGCTGAGCCAGCCTGCGACGTCGGCAGCCAGGCCAAACGTTATGATCCAATCCACCACGGCGCACGCGATGCTCGAACTCTGGGAGACGGCGCATCTGACGACCGGATTGGGCAACCGGCTGGCCGGCTCGAACAATTGGGTGATCGGCGGGGCGCGCACCGCGAGCGGCAAGCCGTTGCTGGTCAACGATCCACACCTCGGCAACCGCATTCCCTCAATCTGGTATCTGGCACATATACAGGGCGGTGCGATCAATTCCATTGGCGCCACCTTTCCGGGCCTGCCGGCGGTCGTCATCGGCCATAATGAGCGCATCGCCTGGGGCGTGACCAATACCGGTCCTGATGTGCAGGACCTCTATATCGAACGGATCGACGCCCAGAATTATGTCGAGTATAACGACAGGCGCGAACCGGTCACACTGATCAGCGAGACGATCAACGTCAAGGATGCCGAGCCGGTGACGTTGACGGTGCGCATCACCCGCCATGGTCCGATCATCAGCGATGTGACATCTGGCACTGGCGAGACGCTGGCATTCCGCTGGACGGCGCTCGATGAGGAGGACGCAACGATCCGCGCTTTTCTCAACATCAACCAGGCGCGCAATTGGGAGGAGTTTACCGCAGCGCTGCGCGATTACAAGGCGCCGATGCAGAACTTCGTCTACGCCGATGTCGAGGGCAATATCGGCTACTACGCACCAGGCGCGCTCCCGATCCGTCGCAACGGCGACGGGACGCTGCCTGTGCCGGGGTGGACCGACGAGTATGAATGGGTCGGGTATGTGCCGTTCGAAGACCTGCCTCATAGCTACAACCCTCCGCAGGGGTATATCGCCACCGCGAATAACCGGGTAGTCGGTGATGAGTACCCCTACCTGCTGGGAACATCATGGGCAGCGCCGTACCGGGCGCAGCGCATTGTCGAGATGATCGAGCAGGGAAACCGGCTGACCGTTGCTGACATGCGCGCGATGCTGGGAGATGTAGTCTCGGTGCAGGCGCGCGAACTTTTGCCCGCGCTGCTCGACGTTCAACCCGCCGGACCGCGCGAAACCGCCGCTCTCGAGTTGTTGCGCGGCTGGGACGGCGCCATGCGTGGCGACAGCGCCGCCGCAGCGGTTTATCAGGCATACTATTATGCTGTCATCGAGACGATTTTCGCCGATGAATTGCGCGACCTCTTCGCGGGTCAGTACCAGGGCGAGCGCGATTTTCCAGCGATGGCGCTGCGCACGGTGTTGCTCGACGGGCGGAGTGAGTGGTGCGATGATGTCACAACGCCGACGGTCATGGAAGATTGTGGAACCATACTGGCAAAGGCGCTGACCCGCGGGCTGGAGGCGATGGCGGATGCGCAGGGGGAAAGCAATCCGGCACGCTGGCGCTGGGATCGCGTCCATCAGGCGGTCTTTCCGCACACTCCGTTCAGCCAGGTTGGGGCGCTGCGCGGCGTCTTCGAGCGGCGCATTCCCAACGGCGGCGACAATTTTACGGTCAACGTCGCGCCGGTGCGCATCACCGAACCATACCTTCAGTACAATGCGCCGTCATATCGCCAGATTATCGACCTTGGCGACCTGAATGCATCGCGGTTCATGCACACCACCGGGCAATCGGGCAATGTGCTGAGCAGCCGCTACAGCGACTATCTTGAGCGTTGGCAACGGGTGGAAGACGCACCCATGCGGTCGAGCGGCGCAATCGAGGGTGAGCGGCTGGTGCTGGTGGGGGAGTAAGAGGGCAAAAACGAGCGTCGCAATGCGAAGCGCATCTCGCACAATCTCCACCGGTGCATTCCAGTCGTGCCCACAGGCCGGTCATGGCGTCAGTCACCAGGGCAAATAGCGCGATTGTGGATTAATTCTTGTCATCTCACCACACCGCCGCACAATCCTGAGCACGTAGCAGCCCCACCAGGGCGTGACCGACCTGAGCAAGGGCTTCAGCCCGCAGTGCCAGGATGCCGTCTGACCATATTCATCAGTCGGGTTGGGCACGCAACGGGGTGGGTAAGATAAGGGGCGCCCTCATCAGGACGCCCCTCTATCAGAATATTGAACATGCCACGCGGATCAATGATGTTCTGCGGTCGCCTTGCCATGATGCCCATGCCCATGGCCGCCGGCCTCCTGGCGGCGCAGCAACGGCAGGCGATAATCGTTCGGCGCAAGCAACGGCGCGCGCTGCAGGTTCCAGGCGAACACCCCCAGCCACAACCCGCCGATGGCGATCAGCGTCACCAGATCGAGCCAGTGAATGTGGAACCCATCTGGATGGAACGCCGGCATAATCTTCCAGAAGTACCAGACGATCTCGATAATGTACAGATAGATCGCAATCGCCGTCAGATTTGCCAGCCGGCGCTTGGCGAAGCGGCTCAGCAACAGCATGAACGGCAGGAGGAAATGCCCGAAGATCATCACAATCCCGAGAATCTCCCAGCCGCCCGCCGAGCGATGCCCGTGCCACGGCGTCAATTCCGGCACATTCCCCGACCAGATGATCAGGTACTCGGAGAAATTGACATATGCCCAGACCGCCACGAATGCGAACAGGAACTTGCCCAGGTCGTGCAGCCGGTCGACGGGAATGCCAAACGGCAGCAGATTGCGCGACTTGAGCGCCGCCAGCGCGATGATGCCGCCGCCGAAGGTCAGGATCAGCATACTGGCGATGTAGGTCACCGGATACATCGAGGAGAACCACTCCGGCTCCAGTGACATGCCCCAGTCGGTGGCGGCGAACGTCCACGCCATCACCAGCACAACAATGCCAGGACCGCTCAGGCGCTGGAAGCGACCGCGCAGACTGTCACTGAACCCCTTTGCATCTTCTTCGAGCGACCACTGCCGCAGCAGGTAGGCCATGCCAATGAACAGCGCAAAATAGATCACTGCGCGCACCAGGAAGAAGGGCACATTCAGGTAAGGCGTCTTCAGCGCCACCACCTCATCGTTCGCCACCACTTCCGGGTTCGTCCAGGGAAAGAGGTAGTGCGTTCCCATCATTGTTTCTGCCGCAATCGGCAAAAACAGGATCGCCATCAGCGGCAGGGTAAGCGCCGCCGCCTCCAGCAGGCGCCGCAGCATCAATCCCCACACCCCCTGCGTGATGTGATTAATCATCAGCACCAGCAGTCCGCCGAGCGACAGAGCGATCCAGAAGAAGTAGGCGAAGATGTAGGAATGAAAGAACTGCGCCGCTCCCAAAAACGCCCCGGCAACTGCCAGCAGCATCGCGACGCCGCCAACGATCAGTGCCACTTGCTGAAGGCGCCCCAGCGCCGGACGAAGCGCAGCAGGCTCTTGTGCAATCATAGTCATCCCTTTCGGACGAGAGAACATTCCCGACAGCGGGCCAGGGTCCAATCTCCCAACCCCTCAGTTCTGCGGCGGCGGGTTCTTCTGCAACTCACGGATATGCGCCACAATCGCCCAGCGGTCGCTGATATTCTGGATGCGATAGCCATAGGCATACATCGTACCCTTGCCGTACACGATGGTTTCGTAGTGCTGCCCGTCGGGCATATCGAGCAGGCGCTGGTCGTAGAACGACGGCGGGCGCGGATTGAGCAGCAGACCAACCTGACCGCGACCGTTGCCATTGGCGCCGTGACATACCGCACAATAGATGCGGTAGCGTTGTGCGCCGCGCTCCAGCAACTCCGGCGAGATCTGGATCGGGATCGTCGTGACATAGGCGCCATTCGGATCGCCATCGACGCGCCCGACACTGACGGCATCAATCCGCAACCGACCGCGCGCCACGGTGTTCTCCACCAGCGGGCGCGCCGATGCGCCATCGGCGAAGATCTCACTCGCCTGCTGCGGCTTGTAGTTCGCCTGATCGTACATCTCCAGGTGGCACGCAGTCATCAGCAGTGCGACGGCAATCAGCCACCCTGCCCGAAGAACCCGTCCACGCAGCGATCCTGGACGGCGGCGTTGTCGCAGGTTCAGCATTGTCGCTCCCCTAGTTATCTACGGTAGAAACCGCCAGCGGCTCCAGGCTCTCCAGGAACTGGCGCGTCCGCTTCAGTTCGAACTTGGGATCGGCGGCTTCGATGCATAGGAAGAAGCGGTCGACCGACGCGCGCTCAAAGTTGGGCGCATTGAACACCGGATGGTACGGTCGCGGCAGACCGCACGCGGCGATCATCCCGAAGACCGCGGCAAACGCCGACAACAGCACCATGCCCTCGAATGTCGCCGGGATGAACGCGGGCCAGCTGAAGAGCGGACGGCCGCCGATATTCATCGGGTACTCCACCAGATTAATCCATGTTTGCAGAGCAAACATGCCCGATGCGCCAAGCAAACCCGCGCCAAAAATGGCCCACGGCAGGCGCGTGCCGCGATACCCGACGGCTTCATCCAGACCGTGGATCGGCATTGGCGTATACGCCTCGAACTTCTGGTACCCGGCGTCGCGCGTCTTCTCCGCCGCTGCCAGCAGCGCATCGGCATCATCGAACTCCGCCATCAACCCATACAGGGTTGGTTCGGTCGAAACCTTCGGCACTTTCGCCCGTGTTGCATTTCGCTTCAACATTACGACGCCTCCCCAGCATGAGCGGCGCTGCCGCCATGAGCCAGCGCTTTTTCGGTTTCCGTCTTATGCACCAGGTCACGCACCTCAAAGATCGAGATCGCCGGCAACAACCGGATGAACAGGAAGAACAGGAAGAAGAACCAGCCGAAGGACCCGGCGTACAGCGAGATATCCCAGACGCTCGGCGTGTAGTATCCCCACGACGACGGCAGAAATTCGCGGTGCAGGCTGAGCACGATGATCACCCAGCGCTCAAACCACATGCCGATGTTGATGCAGATCGAGATGAAGAAGAGCCACGGCAGACTGACGCGGAAGCGCTTGAACCATAACAGTTGCGGAATGGCGACATTGAGCACAATCAGCGCCCAGTAGCTCCAGGCATACGGTCCCACCGTGCGGTTGGTGATCAGGTAGTACTCATAGATGTTCGCACTGTACCAGGCGTAGAATATCTCGGCGAAATAGCCGTATGCCACAACGAGGCCCGATGCCAGCATCACCTTGCCCATCAGGTCGAAGTGCTTGATCGTAATCAGATCGTGCAGTTTGTACCAGCGGCGCATCGGCACCAGCAGCAGGATCACCATTGCAAAGCCGCAATACACGGCGCCCGCCACGAAGTAGGGCGGGAAGACCGTCACGTGCCAGCCGGGCAACTGCGAAATGGCGAAGTCAAGACTGATGATGCTGTGCACCGAGAGCACTAGCGGCGTCGAAAGCCCGGCAAGGATGAGCGACGCCACCTCATAGCGGTTCCAGTCGCGCGCGCCGCCGCGCCAGCCAAGCGCCAGAAAACCGTAGAAAAGCTTCACCCACTTATTCGTTGCCCGGTCGCGCAGCGATGCCAGGTCGGGGATCAGGCCGAGGTACCAGAACAGGATCGAAACGGTCGCGTAGGTCGAGATGGCGAACACGTCCCATTCGAGCGCGCTGCGGAACTGTGGCCACATCCCCAGTGTGCCGGGGTAGGGGAGCATCCAGTAGTCGAGCCAGGGGCGACCAGTATGCACCAGCGGATAGATGCCGGCGCACGCCACCGCAAAGATCGTCATCGCCTCGGCGGCGCGGTTGATCGATGTGCGCCAGTCCTGCCGGAAGAGGAGCAGAATGGCGGAAATAAGCGTTCCGGCATGCCCGATGCCGATCCACCACACAAAGTTGATAATGTCGAACCCCCAGGCGACCGGGATGTTGATGCCCCACACGCCGACGCCGACGGTAAAGAGCACCGCCAGCGAGAAGAGGTACATAAACAATCCCAGAGCCGCCACGACGAAACCAACGGGCCAGCCCCAGGGAGTCTTCCTGATCGGCGTCAGCACGATGTCGCCGATGGTCCGGGTCACCGACTCATACGTCTGCTTCGGACCCAGGAGTTCTTCGAGCATCTTGCCATACGACGATTTTTGCGCGGGTTGTGAAGCCATGTGCTACTCCGTGTATCCAGGACGAGAGAACAGATGCTTCTGTTTCCCGCCGTTGGCTGTTCGCCGTGATTACGCCTTTTTCGCTTCCGCCAGGTCAGGATTCAGGTTCTTGATCTTCGCCAGATAGCTCACCCGTGGTTTGGTGTTCAACTTGTCGAGCGAAGTATACTTCAGCGGCTGCTCTTTCAGCGCCACCACCCGCGCCTGCGGATCGTTCAGATCGCCGAACACGATCGCCTGCGTCGGGCAGGCCTGCTGGCATGCCATCACAATCTCGCCGTCAGCAATGCGCCGGTTCTCCGTGCGCGCCTGGATGCGCGCCTCGTTGATGCGCTGGACGCAGAACGAGCACTTCTCCATCACGCCGCGCGCGCGCACCGTCACATCCGGGTTGCGCATCATCTTCAGCACAGGAATGCTGTCGTTCTCGGTCGAGGCGTCGATCGGCGAGCGGTACGGCACGTCCTGGTACTGCAGGAAGTTGAAACGACGCACCTTGTACGGGCAGTTGTTCGAGCAGTACTTCGTCCCGACGCAGCGGTTGTACACCATGTTGTTCAACCCTTCGGCGTCGTGAACCGTGGCAGCCACCGGGCAGACGATCTCGCACGGCGCGTGTTCGCACTGCTGGCAGAGCATCACCATGTTGTAGACGTTCGGGGTGTGCTCATCGCCGACATAGTACTGGTCGATGCGGATCCAGTGCATTTCGCGCCCGAGCCAGACTTCGTCCTTGCCGACTACCGGGATGTTGTTTTCCGCCTGGCAGGCGACCACGCACGCGTTGCACGAGTTGCACACATTCAGGTCGATCGACATGCCCCATTTGTAGCCGTTGTACTCATACTCACCGATCAGCGAGATCGGCTCCTTCTTGTCGACCTGGAGGAACTCCTCATTCTCTTCGTATTCCTTGAACGTGCCGTAGCGCACCAGGTCCTTTTTGCGCCCTTCCATCAGGAAGTGCCCCTGGGTGCTCGCCAGTTTATAGTTCTCGCCAACCTTCGCCACTTCCAGCCCGGCGCCGAACCATGGCGTCGCGCTGCTGCGCAAGCGATAGGCGTTGAACCCGACATTGTTGCCGACCCTCCCGGCAGCCGTGCGCCCAAAGCCGAGATGCACCGTCACCGAGTCATCGGCGTGCCCTGGCTGCACCCAGACCGGCGCATCCACCGAGCGCCCCTGGTAGGTCAGCCGTACCACATCACCATTCTTTAACCCCAGCGCATTAGCGGTACGGACACTCATAAGGGCGACGTTATCCCACGTTAGTTTGGTGAATGGTTTGGGAGTCTCCTGCAACCAGGCGTTATTGGCAAACGACCCATCCCACAGCGACGGATCGGGGCGGAACACGATTTCCAGCCCCTGCGCCGGCGCCGGCGGCGCAGCGCTGGCAAACCCCTGCTGGAGCGTCACTTCGCGGCTGCGCGCCTGTGTGGCGGCAATCACGCCATCGTGCAGCGCCGTATTCCAGAAGACGCGGAAGTTGCCGCTCGCGTCCTGCGTCTGCCAGTAGGCGGTCAGCGTCTGATAGCCAGTCTCCTGCGGCTTGCCGAGGAGCACATTGAGGATTTCGATCGCTGACTTGCCGTTGTACAGCGGCGCGATCAGCGGCTGCACAATCGTTGTCGTACCGTCGAAAGCGCGTACATCGCCCCAGGCTTCCAGGAAATGCGCGCCATTGACGTGCCAGATGCTCTGCTGCGCGGTTTCGTCGCGGTAGAGACCAACGTGGATGCTGAGCGGCACCTTTGCCAGCGCCTCGGCGAACGGAATATCGGCGGGCGCATTGTACACCGGGTTGCTGTCGAGCATCAGCAGCATCTCGACCGTTCCGGCGTTCATTTCCTGGGTCAGCGCGCTGAGCGCCGCAATGCCGCCGTTCGGATCACTCTCGACCGGTTCGGTGTACGTCACCGTACTGCCAACATTGCCGAGCTGCGCGTTGATGGCATGACCGAGCGCGTGGACGACCGGCGGCTGGCTTTCACCGACGAGCACGACGCATTCCCCACGGTGCGCCTGCAGATCCTTCGCTGCGGTCTCGACCCATTTCTTCTCGGCATCGCTGAGGGGAGCGCCGGGCGCCACATTCGGCACGCCGACCAGAGTCGCCAGCGCGCGCACCAGATGCTCGATCTGCGACGAGCGCACTGGCAAGCGATGATCGGCGAGCAGACCGGTGATCGACGGCGTGCTTTCGGCGAGGTACAACCGATTGACCTCTTTCGTCCCCTTGCGGATGCGGCGGCCATCGGCAAGTTCGCGCGCCATGCGCACCCCGGCAGGCGACGGAGCGGTAAAGTCGGCATCGAACCCAACAATCACCTTTGCCGTATCGAGGCGGTAGATCGTATGCACATCCTCGCCGAACGCCAGCCGTGCACCGGCGTTGGTATTCTCCCGTCCGACCGGCTCGTACTGATACCATTTCGCCTGCGGGAACTGCGCGAGCAATTGATTCTTCTGGGCAATCAGCGTCGGCGATGTGATCGCGCCGGAGAGAATGCGCAACCCGGCGCCCTGTTTGGCAGCCTGCGCCTGTACCGCCGCCGTCGCCGCAGCGACGAACGCCTCCCACGTCGATTCCTGACCCGTGTTAGTCGGCGCCTGCGAGCGATCCGGGTCGTACATCGTCAGGATCATCGCCTGGGTGAGCAGATCGGTCGAACCGAGCGATGCCGGATGATCCGGGTTCCCCTCGATTTTCGTCGGGCGGCCCTCGTGGCTTTCGACGAGCAGACCTGTGCCGAAGCCGGCGAACGTTACGGCTGTGGCGAAAAAGAGCGGCCGACCGTGGATAATCTCCTCCGGCTGGCGTACATAGGGAACGATTTTCTCCTGCGGTTGCTTAAGCGCGAACTGACAACCCGACAGACCGGCAAGCGCTAGCGACGCGCCCATGAGTTTCAGGAAATTGCGCCGGCTCACTGGGTCGCGCCACTCAGCGGCGCCGCGCGGAAATTCGCGCTTCAGCAGTTCGTTGAACTCCGGCGTGTCAGCCAGTTCATCGAGGCTACGCCAGAATTCGCGCCCTTCGGCATTTGCAAGACGCGCACGCAGCGCGTTCAAATCCTGGGAAGTGGTGCTCATAGTCACGCTCAATTCCTAGCGGTGGCAGATGGCGCAATTCGTCAATTCCCACGACGAGCGAATTTCGTATTCCTGAACCAGACGTCGCCCGACCTCGAGCTGGTTAGGGGGCGGCGTCCACGCCATGTTGAAGACTTCTTCGCGCGGACGGACATACTTCTCCGGGTTGCGGTGGCAATCCAGACACCACGACATAAACAACGGCTGCGTCTTGTACACGACGCGCATCTGATCGATGCGCCCGTGGCACGTCGAGCAGCCGACGCCCTTGGCGACGTGGATGCTATGGTTGAAATAGACGAATTTGGGGAGATCGTGGACTTTATTCCACTGGATCGAGGTTCCGGTTTCCCAGCTCTGCCAGACGAAGGCGACTTTTTCGCTGCGACTGATAATCTGCGAATGACATCCCATACACGTCTCGGTCGGCGGGATGTTGGCGTGGGCTGAAACCTCGACTGCCGTATGGCAGTAGCGACAGTCCATCCCAAGCGCGACGTGCAGTTGATGGTTGAACCCGCCGCCGGGTTGCTCAATCGGAACACCCACGTCACGGTGCCAGTCTGACCAGCCGAACAGCCACCAGACTCCGCCGAGGATCGCCAGCACCAGTGGGATACCAGCAAAAATACTCACCCTGGCGATCGTATTGGCTCTTCGATCAAATACTTGAGCCATGTGGCGCCTTTCTAGCATCTAGCAGGTCGTTAACGAATGGAAGCGCATGGTGCGTATCAGCGGAACCTTACCGGCACGAATTGCTCCAGACGCCGTGCATCTCCTGTCCATCACGCGACCATCTCACCACACTCCGGTCACTGTGAGACGCGGGCATGTCGAAGATTCCGTGCACAACACACGGCATACGGTCGCCACGGACCTGTGTTGAAGAGACGACCGGATGGTGTGAACCAACCAGAGCATGCCGCCATAAGCGACGGCATACATGACACGGGTTTCCGGGAGGAGCGAGATCGTCTGGTTGCACCCTCTCTAGTTCTCGCAGTGCGATTCCGGAGCCGTGAGATGCGGCAGCGCGACGGCTTCCATTGGTGCGTCGGACACGTTGTCGGTAAATCTGAACGGCATCTTGCAACCTTGGTTAATAATATCACAGATGGTTACAGCCACAATCAAAAATGCTCCGTGAAAACGGTGAAGAAATCTTAACTGACGCAAAGATTCTCTACATTCAATACACAAAAGTTGTACAAACGATCAAAGTGTATTTATTTGCACGAAAATGTCATCAACACTGCTCAGTAAATCTGTTTTCCCAGCGCTGAAAGCGCAAATTCGACCGCCAGGAGCGCGGTTGTATTCCGTTCATCGAAAATGGGATTGACTTCCACCAGATCAAGCCCGATCAGCCGCCCCGACGCCGCCACCAGTTCCATCGCCAGGTGCGCCTCACGATACGTGATGCCCCCCAACACCGGCGTTCCGACCCCTGGCGCTTCGTTCGGGTCGAGGACATCGAGATCGAAACTCAGGTGAAACCCGGCGGTGTTGACGCTGACGTGCAGGATCGCCTCTTCCATCACCGACGCCATCCCGCGCCGGTCGATGTCGTGCATGGTGAAGACATGCACCCCGGACGCGCGCAACAACTCGCGCTCGCCGTCATCGAGGCTGCGCACGCCAACCAGCGCGACATCCCCCGGACGCACCACCGGCGTCTGACCGAGGACGCCGGTCAACAGCGGATGGCCGCGCCCGGTGAGCGCCGCCAGACCCATGCCGTGAATATTCCCCGATGGGGTCGTCTCTGGTGTATTATAGTCGCCGTGCGCGTCGAGCCAGATGATGCCAATCCGTCGATTGTGCGCCACGCCCGCCACCGACCCGATCGACAGGCTGTGGTCGCCGCCAAGCACAAGCGGCAGCGCGCCGGATGCGACGACGTCGCACACGCGCTGCGCCAGATCGCGGACGGCGACTGCAATCGGCTGGAGGTAGCGCAGCGGTTCATCCGGCGCTGGCGGTTCGATCTGCTCTGCCAGCGGCACGCTGATATTGCCGAGGTCGCGCACCTGGCAGCCCAGTTCTGCAATCCGCTCGCGCAACCCGGCATACCGGATCGCGCTCGGGCCCATATCGACGCCGCGCCGCCCGGCGCCGAGATCGAGCGGCGCTCCGATGATGACCACATTGCGCATTATGTTCGAGGAGGAGAGCACATGGACCGCTTCTTTCAGTATCTGAACGTCTTCCCGATGCCGCTCTGGCTGGCGATGATGTTCGCGCCCGGGCATCCGCTCACCGAGCGAGTGAGCCGTCCGGGACCGCTGTTTATCATTGCTGGTCTGAACTATGTGATCGCACTGGCGCTGGCAGTGCGGCGCGGTCAGCGTGATGGCGCGGCAATAGATTTTACCTCACTGGAAGGAATCCGCAAGGGGCTGAGTTCGTCAGAAGGCGCCGCTGCCGCGTGGGCGCACATGCTCGCGCTCGATCTGTTCAGCGGCGCGTGGATCTATCGCGAGTGCCGCCGCCTGAACGCTCCCTGGCAGGTGCGCATCCCGGCGCTCTTCGCCACGTTGATGGCGGGTCCCGCCGGGTTGATGGGGTTTCTGCTCTGGCGTTTGTGGAAGAACGAAAACCCTAACCCCTGACCTGCGCCACCGACGCCGTGGGGCGCGTTTCGGCGGCAATCGCGCTTACCCGCAGCGCTGACGCCGCCAGCAGGATCAGCGCAATCCAGACGGCGTCCGCCAGGAACAGGTGCACCAGTTGCATCCACACCGGCACTTGAAGCGCGACGTTGACGTACCCGGCAACGAGTTGCACAGCATACAGCGCAGTCAGCGCAATCGCCAGCCAGCGTGTTGTGGCGCCTGGTCGCACCGTGCTGGTGTACCATGCCGCTACAACCACGAATGCGCCAAAGCCTATAGCTATGGCAGGGTGCATCATGCGGATCGAGACGATCGCCGACACGAGCGGCGCCAGGTCCTCCTCGCTCCCGCCCGCGCGGGTATGGGCAAAGAAGAGGGTATCGCCAAGCGCAATCACCGCGCCGGTCATCCCCACCAGGATCATCCCGACCATGCCGGTAATCAGCCAGGAGGCGACAGCGCCCTGACCGCGCAGCCGGATCGGCTCGCCGCCCGACGCCCACCATCCGGTCAGGGTGATGCAGGCAAGCAGAATGAAGGTGTTCAGCAGATGCACCGCCATCGAAAAGGCGCGGGTCAGCGATGCGTTGTGCGCAACTAACTCGAACAGCACCAACCCGGCGCCCAGCAGCGCCTCGGTGATGATGAACACCATCGAGAGCATCGCGCCGCGCCGCACAATGTGACCGCGGGGATACGCGCGATACGCCCACACCAGCATTCCCGCAACCATCAGCAGCGCTACGCCGCTCGTCAGGCGGTGCGTGAACTCGACCATGGTTTCGACAGCAGGGGCGCGCGGAATGACTTCACCATTGCAGAGCGGCCAATGACTGCCACACCCTGCGCCTGAACCGGTCGCCCGGACGAAGGCGCCCCACAGGATGACCAGCAGGTTGTAGACCAGCACTCCCCACGTATACACCGCGAAGCGATTGCGCGTCAGCATCGGTACTTCCTTCCCAGGCGCTCTGGAGGCGCATCATGTCGTGCCATGCATTGTATACCTGAGTCTGGCAAATGGTCAAGCATCGTATGCGCCTCTCACTTTTTGCCACTGTGTCACGCTCCTCCTGGGAGCGCGGGCGTTGCGCCCGCGAGCGCTCCGTCGGCAGTGCGACGTGGTTGTGGCTTGCCGAAACTATCCCGTTACTGGTTTTGGCGGGGAGGCGAAGGCAATGCCTTCGCCTCCCCGCCGAGCTTTTCCAGTGCATCGAGGGGGAGGGGAAACAATGATCAACGCCAACGCGAGCCGGCAACATTGTACGAATACGCGACTATCTTTACTGTTTGTTGACTTTGCCGACTCATGGTATACTGAAGCGAGCGTTTTTCCCTTACACATCAGTATATAATCGTCGCTGTGCGCGCATTGCTCGTTCAGAGTCAGCATTTGCCCCTGGCGTGGTGCTATTGAGAGGAGGACCGCCTGTGGTCAAGCGCTCCGAGGTTCCTGATTTCGAGCGGATGGCGCGTGAGGCTGGCTATCGTATCATTGGCATCGAGCAGCTGCGCAGCAATCGCTGGCTGTTAACATTGAGCGACAGCGATCAACACACAGTTCTCGTGCTGGCGCAGGCGCGGTCGCTGATCGGCTCCGCCGATGTTCAGGACCTGTGGGAACTGGTGCGGCTGCGCAATCCGGCAACCGGCATCCTTCTGGCGCTCGACGGCAGTTTCACCCCTGCCGCACATCACACATGCACCGAACTGCGCGATCGGCGGTTGCACCTCTGCACATCGTTGCCGCCGGCTGCACCCTCAACCGTTGAGGAGTCGTCAGCGTGCAATGTGCTGGCATCGTCTCGTTAGATCGGCGCTGGCTTCGACAGGCTCAGCCACCGCTCAGGGCGGGCATAGTGCAGAATCGTTCGCCCTCCAGGACGTTTGGTCAGTGCGATAGAATCTGGGAGAGGAACAGTTTCGTGCGCGCTTCACGCGGATCGCTAAACATCTGATCGGGTGTGCCGCTCTCCACAATCCGCCCCTGATCGAAGAAGTACATCGTATCGGCAACAGCGCGGGCAAACCCCATTTCGTGCGTCACGACGATCATGGTCATGCCGCTCTCCGCCAGTTCGACCATGACATCAAGCACTTCTTTGATCATTTCCGGGTCGAGCGCCGATGTTGGCTCATCGAAGAGCATAATCTTCGGTTGCATTGCCAGGGCGCGCGCAATCGCAACCCGCTGCTGCTGACCGCCGCTCAACTGCCCCGGATATTTGCGCGCCTGTTCGGGAATGCCGACCCGCTTCAGCAGTTGCATGGCGATCTCTTCCGCCTGTGCTTTAGTCCATCGCCGCACCCAGATCGGCGCCAGCGTGATATTGTCGATCACGGTCAGGTGGGGAAAGAGATTGAACTGCTGGAAGACCATGCCGGTTTCCATGCGGATGCGCTCGATATTGCGCACGTCGTGGGTCAGTTCGATGCCATCCACGATGATCTGGCCGCGCTGATGCTCTTCCAGGCGGTTAATCGTGCGGATGAAGGTCGATTTGCCGGAGCCGGACGGACCAAAGACCACCACGACTTCGCCGCGACGCACTTCCATAGTGATGCCGCGCAGCGCGTGGTAATTGCCGTACCACTTATGCACGTCACGGCAGATAATGATCGGATCGGTGGTTGACGGTATATTGGCGCTCATACCCGAATTAACGTCCTATATGCAGGTGCGCTTCCAATCGCTGGCTGAATGCCGACATCAGATAGCAAAAGACGCCGTAGACAAATGCGACGAAGATATAGACCTCCGCCTGCAACCCCAGAAAGTCCGGCTGCGCGAGAACGGTTCTGGCGATGCCCATGAGGTCGAGCAGGCCGACGATCACCACAAGCGAAGTATCTTTGAACAAGGCGATGAACTGCCCGACCAGAATCGGAATCACGGCTCTGAGCGCCTGCGGCAGGATGATGAGCAGCGTCGTCTGCCAGGGACTCAGACCGAGGGCGCGTGCTGCTTCGTGCTGACCACGCGGGATCGACTGCAACCCGCCGCGCACATTTTCGGCGAGGTAGGCGGCGCTGAAAATAATCACCCCTGCCATCGCGCGCACCACCCGATCAATGGTGATGCCCGGCAGGAACAGCGGCAGCATCAGTTGCGCCATAAACAGCACACTGATGAACGGCACGCCGCGGATCAGCTCAATGTAGATCACACAGAGCCAGTTGATCACCGGCAATTTCGACTGCCGCCCCAGCGCCAGCAAGACGCCGAGCGGGAAGGAAAACACGATGCCCACCACCGTCAAAAGCAGCGTGAGCAGCAACCCGCCCCACAGGTTGGTCGGCACAGGCGGCAGCACGCTATCAGCGGCGTCCAACCCGCTGACCAGCACAAACAGGATTGGGAAGTAGAGAATCCAGCCAATGATGCTGACCCGTTGCACCACCGCGCCCCAGCGCCAGCTCAACGCATACCCGACAATGCCGGCGATGCCGGTGATCACCAGCGCAACACGCGATGGTTCGTCGGATGTGATGATCGCCAGGATGAAGGGAAGCGCGCCGAACGCCACTGCTCCGCCGCGTTGCATCCTGCCCCAGATGCCCCACGACATACCGATCAGGAACGCCAGGAGCGCCACGCATGCCCAGATGCGCCAGAGCGCCGTCACCGGGTACTGCCCAACCATAAACAGGCGCAGGTTGGCGCTGATGACCTCCCAGCGCGCCTGTGTGAGCGCCCATTCCAGCACGCCGCGCACCAGCAGCGCCGCCAGCGCCAGCATGACAACCGTGAGGAGCGCGTTGTACCAGGTGCTGAACAGGTTCTTATGGAGCCAGCGCACCACGCTATACCGTTCGGTCGGCGGCGGCAGCGGCTCTGCGGTTTTGGAGACGGTCGGCGTATTGGCGCTCATCGTCAGCGCTCCACCAGACGGACGCGGCGGTTGTACCAGTTCATGATCAACGACGTAAGCAGGCTCAAGATCAGGTACACCCCCATCACCACAGTAATCATCTCAACCGCGCGCCCGGTCTGATTGATAATCGTCCCGGAGATGGCGAACAGGTCGGGATACCCGATGGCGACGGCGAGCGTCGAGTTTTTGGTCAGGTTCAGATACTGATTGGTCATTGGCGGAATAATCAGGCGCAGCGCCTGCGGAAAGACGACCAGCCGCAGCGTGCGCAACGGTGTCAGCCCCAGGGCGCGCGCCGCTTCGACCTGCCCTTTGGGAACGGCCTGAATACCGGCGCGCACCACTTCGCCAATGAACCCGGCGGTGTAGATGACGAGTCCAATCAGCAGCGCCATGAATTCCGGCGACAATACCTTCCCGCCCTGAAAGTTAAACCCGGCGATTTCGGGATACGAGATGGTCAACGGCGGTTGCGGCAGCACGACCCATCCGGCTATCGCAATGACTGCCATGGTCAGCAGCGGGGGCCAGACCAGCGGGCGCGGACGGCCGCTACGCTCCTGCCACCAGCGCATGGCGAACCCCGCCAGCACACCCGCGATCAGCGCACCGGCGAGGACGGAGAGGTAGAGCGACCAGGTATCGGTCGGTTCGCCCCAGGGCATCGCCACGCCGCGATTGCTCAGATAGACCGGACCAATGCTCACCGCCTGCCGCGCGCGCGGCAGTTTCAGAAAGAAGGCGGTGTAGATGAAGACGAGTAGCACCAGCAGCGGCACATTGCGCATAATCTCCACGAACACCCACGCCATGCGATTGACGAGCCAGTTGCTGGAGAGACGCGCAACGCCGACCACCATGCCGAGGATTGTGGAGAGCACAATGCCCAGGAGGCTGACCAGAATCGTATTGAGCAACCCGACCTGCAACGCGCGCGCAAACGTGTTACTGCTGCTATACGCGATCAGCGCGTCGCTAATATCGAACCCGGCGCCGCTATTGAGGAAATCGAACCCCAGCGCCAGCCCCTGCTGCTGGAGCGACGTAAACATGTTGCGCAGCGCCACCGAACCAACCCAGAGAACCAGCGCCAGGAAGAGAACCTGAACGGCAATTTGGATGACTCGTTCGTCGCGCCAGAAGGCGCGGCTCAGTCGTATTGGCGATGAGGGGCGCGGTGGCGCTTCCATGGCTAGCACGTATCCACATCTATGAAACCTCGCAGACTCTTCCGGTCTGCGAGGTTTCACTCCCGACCGGCTTACCGGAATGGCGGCGCGTAGAGCAAACCGCCCTGGGTGTAGAGGTTGTTGATACCGCGCGGGATGGCGGTCTTCGTGTTCGGACCGAGGTTACGGTCGTAGATTTCGCCGTAATTGCCGACCGCCTTGATGACATTGGCGGCCCACTCCTTGCTCAAGCCCAGCTTGGCGCCGAGGTCCACATTCGGATCTGCGCCGAGCAGGCGGCGCACTTCGGGGCGGGTGTCACGCTCTTTGACCTGATCCACATTCTGCGAGGTGATGCCGAACTCCTCGGCGGCGAAGGTGACGAACACCGTCCACTGCACAATGTCGAACCACTGGTCGTCGCCCTGGCGCACCATCGGACCGAGCGGCTCCTTCGACAGCGTTATGTCGAGAATGACGTGATCGTCGGGGTTGGGCAGCACCGAACGGCGCGACACCAGACCGGATTTGTCGGTGGTCACTGCATCGCAGCGCTCTTCGGCGTAGGCGGCGAAGGTGCTGTTGGCGTCCTCGAACACAGCGGGGGTGTAGGGCAGATTGCGCGCCGCCATCTGATCCGCCAGGTTCAACTCAGTCGTCGTGCCCTTCTGCACGCAGATCGTGGCGCCATTCAGGTCTTCGAGCTTCGCGATATTCGCGGCTTTCGGAACCATGATGCCCTGACCGTCATAGAAGGTGGTGGCGACGAAGTTGCCGCCGTTGTCGGTGTCGCGGGTGAGCGTCCAGGTGGTGTTGCGGATGAGCACATCGATCTCACCGCTCTGCAGTGCAGCGAAGCGCTGCTCGGCGGTCAACGGGCGATATTCGATCTTGCTGACGTCGTTGAAAATGGCTGCCGCCAGCGCCTTACAGTAGTCAACGTCGAAACCGCTGAACGCGCCTGCCGGGTCAACGAACCCGAAGCCAGGCACCTGGCTGTTGACGCCGCAGATCAGTTTACCACGCGCCTGGATCGCCTTCAGCGTCTCACCGAAACCGGCAGGAGCAGCGGGCGCCGGCGCTGGCGCGGGGGTCGCTGCCGGTTGAGCCGGCGCAGAACCGTCGGCAGGCGTCGCCTCAACGATGCGGGTCACCTCGACAATGCGAGTCACTTCCACCGGTTGCCCTGTCTGAGCGGCCTGCTGACCGCCGCATGCCGCCAGAAGAAGCGGAATAGCGATCAGCCATCCGAGCGCACGTTTCATAGCGCACTTCCTTTCCTATGGGGAGTCTGTACGATGATTTGCGTATTATATACCAACTTTTGCGTGCAAGAACTGAGAGCCGAGAACTGAGAACCTTCCCATCTTCATCTCTCACTCTTCCCTCTCACATGTGGCGTTTTTCAGGGCGGGGGGATGTTGAGGCGAGGCGCTGTGCAGTGAAGGTCCTGGCGTCTTCATGCCCGAAAGCGGGCAATATAATCGAAGGGCTTGCCTGAAAGCTACACTTGTGCGATCACTCTCCCACCGGCGTTTTGGCGGCGCTCTGGCCGACGCGCGCCGAGCATCGCCAGTTTTGCGCCGAGTTGTTCGAGGCTGACCAGGTTGTGCACCGGCAGGAAATCGTCGATGAACGGGAGCGCCGCCTGCATTCCCTGGGTAAGCGGCTGGTAGCGCGGGTTGCCGAGCAATGGGTTCAACCAGATCAGGCGGTGGCACGAGCGTTGCAGACGCGCCATTTCGCGCGCGAGCACCTGCGGGTCGCCGCGGTCCCAGCCGTCGCTGATCAGCAGCACCACCGGTCCGCGCCCCAACACCCGCCGCGACCACACATAGTTGAAGTGGCGCACCGCATCGCCGATGCGCGTCCCGCCCGACCAGTCAACCACCTGCTTACTGACAGCGGCGATAGCTTCGTCGATGTCGCGTTCGCGCAGCAGGCGCGTGATGCGGGTCAGGCGCGTACCGAACACGAACGCCTCGACATCGCGCAGGCCGTTCGAGATGGTGTGGACGAACTGAAGCAGAATGCGGCTATAGCGATCCATCGAGCCGCTGATGTCGCACAGCACCACCAGCGGGCGCTGCCGATAGCGCGGCTCACGGAAGGTCAGTTCAATCGGATCGCCGCCATGACGCAGGTTTCGACGCAGGAGACGGCGCATATCGATCACACCGGGGCGATTCGCCGGACGGCGTCGGCGTGTGCGGCGCGGCTCGATGCGCCATTCCAGCGTGCGCAGCAAGTCTTTGCACGCCTGCACTTCTTCATAAGTGAAACTGCCGAAATCTTTGGTTCGGAGCGTTTCAGAAGCGGTAAATGTGAGGGTGAAGCCGACCTTCTCTTCCTGCTGTTCTTCGTGACGCTCCGGCTCGTTGCGCCCATCGCCCTGACTCTGCGGACGGCGCGGCAGGCGCAGCGGTTTTGGCGGCGTCTTGACCACCGGGATCGCCAGCATGAGCGGATCGAACCCCGACTGCGTGCGCCAGTAGAAATCGAAAGCGGCATCAAACACCGGCAGGTCCTCACGCCGACAGACCAGCGTGCACCTGGCGGCGGCGCGAAAATCGTTGCGCGACACCATCGGAACATGTTCCAGCGCCCGCACCAGGTCAATCGTCTGCTCGACGCTGACCTTCGTGCCGGTGCTGCGCAGCAGGTGGACGAACGCCACCACGTGCGTCATCAGGTTGCCATGAGGGATAAGCAGTTCGGATTCGTCCATAGCAACGGTATTGGCTCTACACGCCCACTTTCTCCAGCAGCGAGCGCACACCCTGCCCGCGCACCTGTGTGATGTCGTCCTGGTATTTCAGAATAGCGCCGAGCGTATCCTCGACGAGATCGGCAGTAAGTTCGCGCGCATCAAGCGCGATGAGCGCCGTCGTCCAATCGAGCGTTTCGGCGACGCCGGGGAGTTTGAAGAGATCGAGTTTGCGCAGTTCGTGAACAAACGCCACCACCTGACGCGACAGGCGCTCAGAGGCGCCGGGCACTCTGGCATTGACGATCTGCAATTCTTTGTCGAGCGACGGATAATCGATCCAGTAAAAGAGGCAGCGCCGCTTCAACGCATCATGAATCTCGCGGGTGCGGTTGCTGGTGATGATGACCGTTGGCGGTTGACTGGCGCGGATGGTGCCGATTTCCGGAATGCTGATCTGCCAGTCGGAGAGAAGTTCGAGCAGGAACGCCTCAAACTCTTCGTCGGCGCGGTCGATCTCGTCGATCAGCAGCACCGGCGGGCGATCCCAACTCTCTTCGATAGCCTGGAGCAACGGGCGCTTGATCAGAAACTCAGGGCTGAAGATTTCATTGAGCGCCGTGTGCGTATCGGCGGCGCCAAGCGCCTCGATCAGGCGGATCTGCACCATCTGCCGCGTGTAGTTCCATTCATAGATCGTTGTGTTGACGTCGAGACCTTCGTAGCACTGGAGACGGATCAGGTGGTGGTCCTGCATCCGTGCCAGCGTCTTGGCGATCTCGGTCTTGCCGACACCCGCTTCTCCTTCCAGCAGCAGCGGTTTCTGCAATTTCAGCGCCAGAAAAATCGCAGTCGCCAGCGGTCGGTCGGCAATGTAATTGTGCGCTGCGAGCGCCTGCTGTAACTCGTCGATTGTTGCGAAATTCATTGGCGGTTGATTCCTGTCGTCAGCGTGATAGTGCATCGGAATAATGCAGCAGGGTGCGCAACGGGAGGACCCGCACAACTTTTCTCCTGCTCCTTGCCGTTGCGTGAGAGAAACGGATAGAATAATTGTAACATGGAAGGTCTGTGCTATAATCGCCGGTGCGATGCATTTGCATGAGTAACCACTATGGCTCAAACCGACGAAGATGAGCGCCTGACGGCTGCAATGGCGCACGCCAGCATGGTAGCGAATACCGCAGGTTTGACCGGCCTGGTGCTGACGGTCATTCTCTGGGCGACGCAGCGCCGAAGGTCGCGCTTTGTGCGCGCGCACATCGTGCAGGCGCTGGTCTACCAGGCAGGCACGCTGCTGGGTGTGGTGCTGCTGATGCTCCTGTGGTCTGGATGCGTGCTGCTCTCGCTCTTGCCTGCCGCGCTGCGACCGGATCTCTACCGTGACGGCACACTGCCGGATACCTTCTGGGTGGCGTTGTTCGGTCTGATTCTGCCGATCGGGTATGGGATTGCTGCAACGCTGTACGCTCTCTACGGCGCCTACCAGGTCTACCGTGGCAACCGATTCACTTACCCACTCGCCGGGCGCCTGGTAGCGCGCGATCTGGAGGAGGCGCCATCTGGCGCTGCCGCCGCAGCCGAGCCTCTGCCCGATGAGCAGTCCAACCACGCCCCGGCGCGCTTGCCGAAAACCACGCCTGCGCCATCGTCGCCTTCACCCATGGTTGCTGCGCAACAACTCGCGTCGGTTGAGCGTTCGACGCCTCCCCCTGCGCCTCCGGTTGCGCCACAGGCTCGCGCAGCAGGAGAAGAGAGCACATCTACGCCATCAGCGCCGTCGCCGGGTGCAGCGTCGGTTGCTGTACCGCCTTCCCTTCCAGAAACGCCGCTTGCGGTGAGCGAAGCCGAACCGCCAGCAGCCGCGAGCGACGAGAGCGCACCACCTCTCGCAGGCGGTACGCCGCCCATTCCTTCTGCAAGTGATGTGGCAGAGGTTGTGCCGGTGCAGGACGCGCTCGACCAGGGTTCCCGGTCCATCGACAGAGGCGTGGTGTTGCCTGCCGATGCCGCATCAACCGATCAGCCGCCGGAGGAACGGTAACGCTCTTTCAGCGCCACATAGCGCTGCGCCGTGCGGCGGATCCGTTCGAGCCGCCCTTCGCCGAGCGGGCGAATGACGCCGGGAATGCCCATCACCAGCGACCCTGGCGGAACGACCATCCCTTCGGTCACCAGCGCGCGCACCGCAATCAGGCTGCCGGCGCCGATCTGCGCATGGTTCAGCACCACCGCACCAATGCCGATCAGCACATCATCTTCGACTGTGCAGCCGTGAACGACCGCTGCATGCCCGATGCTCACCCCGTCGCCAATTGTCAGCCAGGCGTCCGGGTCGGCGTGGAGCACGCTGCCATCCTGAATGTTGCAGCGCGCGCCAATCCGGATGAACCCATTGTCGCCACGGATGACGACCATGGGCCACACCGACGAATCGGCACCAATGCTGACCGTGCCGTGCACATACGCATATGGTGAAATATATGCGGTTGGATGGATGTCGAGCCGGTCGGTAATGTCGGGAAAGGTGAACGGTTCGGTCATGAGATTCTGTCCTGGGATGGATGATGATTGCATTCGGATGCTGTAGAGGCGGATCTCGCGTTGCAGCCACCTTCCTCAGAGAGCGGGACTGATAGAGTGTGCAGACGCCTCCAACACAGCCTTGCGCTATCCGAAATTCAGGCGATCGGCGACGGCGTGGATGTCTCTGCACTATGAATAATGCCAACAAATGCGCCTTCGATCAGGACCTGTCGATGTCGCACTGCGATATATGAGTTTGCCCCACAAGTCGCTGAGACATTAGAGGGTTACACCACTCAAGTTAAACCGAAAGAGATCGCCCGAAGCCGCCAGCGACGAAAGATACCAGAGCGGGGCATAGACGAATGCGAAGACCAGCATGCCTATCAGAACAACGCCAATCAGACTTTGAGTCCACTGCAAAAAGGCTGAACCACCAAGGACCCGAAGCGCACGAAGGGAAAGAACCATGAAGCGCATGTCCTTCGTGTCCCTTGGTGACCTTCGTGGTTACGGCGCCGATGTCGCTTGCACACAGGCTGAACCGCCAAGGATCCGAAGCGCACGAAGGGGCAGAACCATGAAGCGCATGTCCTTCGTGTCCCTTGGTGACCTTCGTGGTTACGGCGCCGATGTCGCTTGCACACAGGCTGAACCACCAAGGACCCGAAGCGCACGAAGGGGAAGAACCATGAAGCGCATGTCCTTCGTGTCCCCTGGTGACCTTCGTGGATACCTTCGTGGTTACCGCTTTTTGCAGTGAAGTCAGACTTTTGAGCGCATTCCGACCACTCAGAAGATCGCTCAGCACGATCACGATACCGGTCATAATTGCGCCGCCGATCAGGATCATCCCGATCGCGCTTGAGAGTAAGCTAGGCAGCAGAGCGGCCAGCATTGCCAGGCTGCCAATGCACCCAATAAAGGCGCTGAACAAATCACGTGCGCTGCGTTTTGCCATGGATTGTTCCTCCTCACGATGCTTGATTGATTGCTGTGGAGCAGGCAAGGCTGCAATGAAACCGGATATGCCCGTCGTGAGATCGAGGACGGTAGTATGTACCGGACATTGTACGCTCATATGCCTGGATCGGTCAATCTTGGTTTCTGGATGCTGATTTCGTGTCCTCCCGACAACCCACTGCGGGCAACCCGCCGGGTTGTCCCTACGACGTTCAACCGATGTGCAATGCCATCCCCGCGCCGCCGGGGTCGGATGCGCCGCGCAACCCGCCGCGCACCGGGTCGATGCTGATGACCTGCACGAGACCGAATGCGCCGTAACTCTGCGGCGCGCGCACCACCGGGTGACGTTTGCGCACTTCGGCGCAGATGTATTCGGGAATGCGGTTCTGCACAACAATCCGCTCACCCTGGCAGTCGAACCGTGGCGCCTGTACCGCTTCCGCCGGACTCATTCCGAAGTCGATGATGTTTAGCAGCGCCTGAAGCACGCCGGTGATGATCCGGTTCGCCCCCGGCGCGCCGATGACCAGCACCGGACGGTTATCGGCATACACGATAGTCGGCGCCATGCCGGTGGTGCGCCCTTTGCGCGGTGCAATCGAGTTACGGTGACCGGGAATCGGGTTGAAGTTGATCATTGAGTTGTTGTACATAAAACCGAGACCCGGCGTGATGACCCCCGACGACATGCCGAGCGAGTGGGTCAGTGCAACGCAGTTGCCCGCCGCATCAACCACGCTGACGTGGGTGGTGTCGGGTGGACCGCCGGGCAGCGCCGCGACATCAATCGGTTGTCCGGCGTCGATCTGCGCGCGCCATTGTGCGGCACGCTCTTTGCTCGTGAGCCAGTTGATGGGGACGGCATCGAACGCCGGATCGCCAATATGACGATTACGATCCGCAAACGCAGCTTTCATCGCCATTGCCACGGTGAAGATGTAGTCAGCGCTGTTGTGCCCCAGTTCGCGCAGATCGCACCCTTCGAGAATGTTCAGCGCCTCGATCAGGGTGGGACCGCCGTGTGGCGCCTGTGAGGAGACGATGGTGTACCCGCGATATGTGCCGATTGTCGGCATCTCTTCACGCAGCGTATACTCCGCCAGGTCATCGGCAGTGACGAAGCCGTCGTTGGCGGCAATGTCTTCGGCGATGCGCTGCGCCAGTTCACCGTGGTAGAAATCGTTGGGACCGGCGTCGGCGAGACGGCGCAGGGTACGGGCGTAATCGGGGTTGCGCAGGATCATCCCCTCGTCGTAAGGGCGTCCATCAGGGGTCAGGTAGATGCGGCGCGCCTCGTCGTTTGCCAGAATATAGTCGAGGAGCGAACTTGCCTCCGGGTAGATCGCGCGGGTTTTCCAGCGGTTCGCCAGAACAGTATCGACCATGAACCCTTCTTCGGCGACGCGGATCGCCGGCTCGAGCGCCTGCGCCCAACCGATGCTCCCCCAGCGCTCCAGCATGGTTGCCAGTCCTTTCACCACACCCGGCGTGCAGATCGCGTGGTAGCCGACATCGTTGACTTTGCCGGTCAGAAAGTACCCCCAGCCGTCCGGGTTCATGCCAATAAAGCGATCCACCCACATATCGGGGCGCACCCGCGAACCGGCGAGCGCGGGTGCGTCGAGCAGGATCGTGCGCACCGCCGGTTCGCCCGCCAGCCGCACTACTGCCAGCGCATATCCGCCCAATCCACACATCTGCGGGTTGACAATCATCTGGACAAAGGCGCAGGTCACAGCGGCATCAACGGCGTTGCCGCCCTCCATGAGCACCTGCGCGCCGGCCTCGACGGCCATCGGTTCTGGCGCTACAATCATTCCTGACATCGGAGTCTCTTTCGTTGTCAGCGGAGTAGAGTAGAATAGCAAAGCACAGTATACTACAGCAGTTCTCGAAAAGGTTGACGCGCAGACGCAAAGGTGAAAGTCGCGCAGCAAAGGTGTTTTTTTGCCTTCGCGCTTTGGGGTCGGCTTTTCTGACACTCATGCGCGGTCATTCATACACTACTACCAGGGCGCTGCGGGCGAACGCCCTCGCTGCACGCGGTTCGACTGCGCTCACCGCACGGGGTTCGACTGTGCTCACCGCACGCGGTTCGACTGCGCTCACTGCACGTGCAAGCCCCCTTGGGGCTGCTGATGCCAGGGCGCAGTCATGCGTCCACGACTGCCAACGCACGCTATGGCTCGTTACGCCGTGCGAACCGGGCGCTCTCTTGTCTGAGTGACCGCAAGTTAGTATGAGAAGTCCTTACGATCAGGAGACTGAACATGTCACGTTTCTGGCGGCTTGCGCCGTTCCTTGTCGGGTTGGGGGCTGGGGTGGCGGTCGGTCCGACGGCGTATCGCGCCACGGAGGCGCTGCGCCTGATGATCTTCAGTGCGCGCCAGCCGTTGTGGCGTTACCCTGCCGATCTGAACCTGCATGCCGGGGATGTTTCCTTTCCATCGCAGGACGGCGTGACGCTGCGGGGATGGTTCATCCACCGGGCAAATGACGACGGTTCGCCTGCGCCTGCGATCGTGTTCGTTCACGGCTGGCCATGGAACCGCTGCGGCAACCGCGCCGGCGTGACGATACTCCCTGATCGCACGGTCGATTTTCTCGCACCGGCAGCCGCCTTTAGCCGCGCCGGGTTTCACGTGCTGCTCTTCGATCTGCGCAACCATGGTCTTAGCGACGCCAGCATACCGGTGACGTTCGGCGTCAACGAAGCGCGCGACGTGATCGGCGCGGTGGCGATGCTGCGCGCGCGGCAGGACGTGGACGGCGAGCGGATTGGGTTGATCGGGTATTCGATGGGAGCGAACGCTGCGTTGCGCGCCGCTCCTGATTGCGCCCCCATCCGCAGCATTGTGGCCGTACAACCGACAAGCGCGCAGGTGTTTGCGCCGAACACCGCGCGCGACGTGCTCGGTCCCGCCGGTCCGGCGCTGATCCAGATGGGAGGGTTGCTCCACCAGGCATTTGGTGCGCCGCCGTTTCGCGCGATCGCACCGGCGGCGTGGGTGCACCGCCTGCGCGACACTGACGTGCTCTACATCCAGGGCAAAGGCGACCGTTGGGGGTCGCTGGCGGATGTTGAGGCAATGGCGGCAAACACCCCGCGCGCGCGCCCGGTCGTTGCGGCGCCGTCGAACGAACGGTATGGCGGGTACCTGTATGTCACCGACCATGTGGACGAGATCATCGCGTTTTTCAGGGAGACGATGGGGATTGAACGTTGAACGTTGCGCGGTATCGCCACGGTGGGGGCAGGTCTGAGACCTGCCCCTACGGTGGCAACGACGACGATGATATGGCGACGGATTCGATGGGTTGCAAATCATTCCTTGCCACATTCCCGCCCCACGCCCTATAATGCGCACAGGACCATTCGACCACCGCACCGCCTATGACCGATGACATCTCCCGCCTCGAACAGGAAATCACCAGGTTGCGACAGGCGCTGGAACAGGGCGCCAGCACGCCAGCGGCGAAAGCGGCGCTGCGCGCGCACATTGAAGAGATGCAACGCCAGCTCGCGGCGCTCAAAGGCGTCAGCCACGCGCCCAGGGTCAGCGGTCCGACCGTCGGGAAGATTACGGCGCGCGCGGCGCATATTGCCACGGAGCAGACGATCCTCCACGGCGCGCCGGCTGCTGGCGCTCCCGCAGCAGCGGGCAGCGCCCCCGGCGCAGGCGCTGCGTCCAAGATCACCGGACCAAAGGTGGAGGAGATCGAGGCGGATGAGGCAAACATTGCCACAAGACAAACGATCGTTCGCGCCGCGCCTGCCGCGCCACTCGTGGTGCTGGCGGCATACGCCGCGCCGCGCGGCGCACCTACGCTCGCCTGGGATGTCGAGGAGCGGGTGCTGCGCGACTGCCTGGCGCCCTACCCGGATCGCTTCCGCTTCGAGCCACGCGCCGCGCCGGATGACCTCCACCAGGCGCTGCTGCGCCTCCAGCCATCCTACCTCCACATCCTCAGCCACGGCGACAATGGTACGCTCTTGTTTCAGGACTCGTCCGGCGATGCGCATCCGGTACCGCTTGCCGCGCTGCTCCAGACCTTCGCCAGTGTTCCGGCGCTGCGCTGCGTCATCCTAAGCGCCTGTGAGTCGGCGGCGGGCCTGACCGCGCCGGGACTCGGCATGCCGCCGTTGATCGCCATGCGCGCAGCGATCAGCAGTGAGGCAGCGCGCGCATTCGCGCAGGGATTCTACGACGCCGTCGCTGCCGGGCGCGACCCGCGCGCCGCCTGGGTCGCCGGGTGCGACCGGATGCGACTGACCGGCGCCAGGGACGCCAATGTGCCGGTATTTCTGGAGTAATATGGGCTTCTCACAAAGCCTGGTCCTGAAGAGTTGCCGGAGATGCGGTGGGCGTTGGCTTCGACAGGCTCAGCCAACGCAGCGCCTGCGCTGGCGGCGCGGTCAGTTTGCGGCGGGCTTGGCTTCGACAGGCTCAGCCAACGCAGCGCCTGCGTTGGCGGCGCGGTCAGTTTGCGGCGGGCTTAGCTTCGACAGGCTCAGCCAACGTTCACTGCCAGGGTCGAGTGTCGTGAGAAAAAGAAACACACCCAATATTTTTACCGGGTGTGTACTGGCTCCCCGACCAGGATTCGAACCTGGAACCTACTGATTAACAGTCAGCCGCTCTACCGTTGAGCTATCGGGGATTGTCAATTCCCAATACGAGATTATACACTTCCGGAGACGGTCTGTCAAACTTGACTCGCGGGTTTGCTCTGTGCTACGATGCAATCTGTTCCGAATCCGGTTATCGTTCTCGCTCTGCCGGAGAGGTGTCCGTTGACCACACAAGACGTTACCACTGGCGTGCCGCCCATGATTGGGCGCTGTCTGACCATTCCACAATGGCTCGAGTATGTCGCCCGCTACCGGTTCGGGCAGCTGACCCCGTCAAGAGTGGTGTTGCACCACACCTTGCGCCCAACAGTGCAGCAATGGCGCGGCCTGGCTTCGATGCAGGGCATGCAACGGTACTACGCCAGTAAAGGATGGTCGTCCGCCCCCCACATTTATGTCGCTCCCGACGGCATCTGGCTGTTTACGCCACTGAAAGATATCGGTATCCATGCCGGACCGGGCAACGGTAGCCTGAAGGCCGGCTGGTACTCGATAGGGGTCGAGATGGTTGGCGACTACGACCGCGAACGACCGTCGGGCGCGGTGTGGGAGGGGACGAAAGCGGTGCTCGGCGGCTTATCGCGGCGGTTAAACATTCCACCTGCAACTCTGCTCGCCTTCCACCGTGACTACAGCAAGAAAAGCTGCCCGGGATGGGCTGTCACCAAAGAATGGGTGCTCGGCGAGGTCAATGCCTGGCTCAACAACGTCGCGCCGCCGCCACCGCCGCCGCCTGGTCCCATCGGCGCCATCCCGCCGGAGATCGAAGAACTTGCCGAAGCGCTGCTCGACCAGAGTTACGCCCGCCGCGCCGAGGGGTACAACAGCAGCTGGGCGTTCCACCAGTTCGCTGTCGAGAACAATCTGGGCTTTCCGACAGCGAAGAGCCAGCGGTTGCAACACGGCGGGAAGACCTACAACTACCAGCCGTTTGCCCGTGACACGCTCTTTTGCGAGGCGCCGAACTGGGGCGACGTGCAACGCCTGTCGCAGTTGCTCGCTGGTTCCATCCCGCCGGCGGGGACGCTTGGACGCGCCCTGCTCGACGCTACCTACGCCACCGGCGGATCGCCGTTTCGCCCCGACTGGGCATTTCACCAGTACGCTATCGCCGGTCAGACCCTCGGACCGCCGCTGGAACCGAGCAAAAAACTGGTGGTAGACGGCGTTTCCTACAGTTACCAGGTCTTCGCCACCGACACGATTTTCAACCGCGGCACAGAATGGCAGAACATCCAGCGCCTCAGCGCCCTTGCCAACACCACCAACCCGGCGCAGGCAAAGGTGCGCGACGAGCTGCTCAAGGCCACCTATGCCGCCGCTGGGCAGCAGTACCGCCCCGACTGGGCATTCCACCAACTTGCCCGGCAGTGGAACCTCGGCGCGCCGCTGGGGAAAACCGACCCTATCACCGTTGGCGGCAAACAGTACAACTTCCAGGTCTACGCCACCGACACAATCTACAACATTGTGCCGAACTGGAGCGACGTGAAGCGCCTGAGCGCGATCTTCGGTCCGCAACAGGCGCTGCTCGCCGCTCCCGCGCCGGTCGCCAGGCTCCTGTCGCCAGGCGCCGTGCTTGCACCGGAATGGGAGGCCTTCCACATCCAGCGCTTCACCGTCGCCGGGCGCGCACCAAGTGCGTATGGCAATCGCAGCGGCTCGAAGATCCGCCTGATCGTTCTGCATGGCGACGAAGGACCTGCACGCCAGTCGCTCGAAAGCATGGCAATGCCCGGCGCGCCGCGCATGCCGCACTACTACGTCGCTGCTGATGGCGCCATCTACCAGTTGATCGACGACGAATTCGCCGCCTTCCACAGCGGCATGGCATACTGGGATGGCGCGCAGCGCAACATCAACCGCAGCAGCATTGGCATTATGCTGGAACGCCCGCGTACCGGATACACCACTGCATCACGTCGCGCCCTTTCCTGGCTGCTTGCCCGACTGCGCACCCGCCACGGCATCCCGGCATCCGGCGTCGTCCGCTGGGGCGAACTCTCCCCCGACGCCGCCGGCGATCTCGCCGATCTGCCGGGGAACTGGTACCGGGAGGGGTGAGGCGAGAGGCGAGAGGCGGGAGAGGCGAGAGGCGGGGAGCAGCGTTGCAGGTACGAAGGTTGAAATGGGACGGTTGAAGCATTTCCGCAGGCGACCAGCGCGTGGGCGTCGCTGAGTTGTAGGTGCAAAGGTTGCCCTGCGCCCTCTGTGTCTCTGTGGTTAGATTTTACTGGCGGGAAGGATTGATGCTGTATGCCCATTGATTTGAACAAACTCACCCTGATGCCGATCAGCGATTGCCTGGTTGCTGAAGAGACGGCGCCGCTGTGGCAGATCCACGCCATGCTGCCGCCGGATCACAACGATCGCCTGTACCGCTTCGTCGTTGCGCCGCTCGCCGATTGGACCTTCATCGTCGCGCGCTGGATCGAGGTCGAGGAGATTGTCCATCGCCTGATGCGCTACCAGGACATTCGCGGCTGGACGCTCCCCGAACTTGCCGCGATGTCCCTGCCGCCGGATTATGTGGAACCAGAAGAACACGTCGCCGCCAAACTGGCGGAGGTTCCGCTGGCGACCCTGATCCAGCGCCTGACCCCCGTGCAGGGGCTGGATCGCCAGGCGACCACCACCTACGAGGCGCGCACCATCCGCGACAGTCACCCCGGCAGGCGCGTCGTTGTGCTCGAACACGACGCCATCTACGGCGTCGTGTTCGAGGAAATGCTCGCGGCTGGAGAGGTCGCCTTCGATCCGTTCCGCCACGGAATGGCGTCAGCGATGCCGGAGATGGCTGGCGATGGCGGCGACATGCACGACATTGAGCCTGATCTCCCGCGTTCCGCTACAGCGTTGCCCGAAGAGATCACGGATGTCGAACGCGGTGGAGGTCTTACGCCTGAACCGTCCCCTGCCGAGCGGTCACCGGCCCCGGCGCTGCTCAACGAAGTCGCTGCTGCGCAGGACGACCGGGTCTTCAATCTCTGGATCGAGCAGCGGTTGCAGCGAGAGGCGGAGATCGCCGGCGGCGGCAGGACCCTGACGCGCATTGCGCCGCCGGAAGAAGCGCTGGCAATCGGCGGGATGTACGCCGTCAATGTGAATGTTGCAGCGCCGCTCGCCAGCGCTCGCGTGCGGGCTGGAGGCGTCGAGCAGGCGGAACAGATGACTACTGCTGCGCAGATCGAGGTGGATGTGCGTCTGGTCGCCGACAGCGCCTTCTTCAAGATGTACGGCATTCCCCAGCAAAAGATCATCTTCCCGCGCGGCGGGGTTTCGAAGAATATCGCCAGTTTCATCATCGAGCCAATCAAGCAAGGGATTGGCGAAATCACGGCGATTCTCTCGCTCAACCAGAAGCCGTTCCAGAAGATCGTCGCGCAGGTGGCGATTGGCGATGCGGCGCTGGCGGACCTGCCAGCCGAACCGGTGCGCGCCAGCGGGTTGACCCTTGCCGCTGCCGCTGCGACGATGAGCAGCCCGCTCGCGTATCCCGCCGAAACCGACGCCAGCCTGATCATTGTGCGCGAAACGACCGGCTATACCTTCATTCTCTCGCTGGGGAGCGGGTATACCGTCGCGCGCCTGAACCTGGCGGAGAAAGAGATCGTTGACGCCATCCGCCAGGCGCGCGCCGCGTTCCTGGAGAAAATCGTCAAGAAGCTCGACACACCGCGCAATGTCTATGCCTACCAACTGAAGGATACAACGATCCCGGAGGCGATCCACCAGGAAGCGCTGCGCGATCTGCGGCAGATCGGCGATCTGCTCTTCCGCTCGTTGTTCTTCACTCCCGGCAGCGGCGACCAGGGGAAAGAAATGGGTCATCTGCTGCGCGCGACAACCGCCGAACGCGAATTGCGCATTAACGTGATTGCGGAACGCTTCGCCTTCCCCTGGTCGCTGGTCTACGCCCTGCCCTTCAAACCATCCGACCCGGTCGATCCGCTGGGATTCTGGGGCTACCGCCATATCATCGAATACACGCCGCAGTTCAGCGCGCGTCAGCCTTCCGCCTTCGCGCCCGAAATCAATGCCGCGGATCGGCTGCGCGTGGGGTTTGTGTTCGACCAGACGATTGATACACAATTCAACGCGCCGATCATCGCTGAGCAGCGCCAGGTGTTGCCCGGCATCGACAGGGTGACAGTCACCGAGTACGACAACCGCAACAAGTTCCTCGATCTGCTCAGCCGTTCCCAGGATATTCCCCAGATCATCTATTTCTATGGGCACGCGGTCAGCCGCTCGCCGGGCGAAAAGGATGCGGCAACCGGCATCGAATATGGGTTGGGCGACTCCTACCTGAGCATCAACGGCGAAGCGATCACACTCGACGAAATGAACCTGTACGCCGGTCTGGACCTGGAGCGGTTCGACAGTGCGCCGCTGGTGGTGCTCAACGCCTGCGAGAGCGCCGAATTGTCGCCGGAACTGTACAACGGGCTGGTTCCTTACCTGATCGGGCGCGGCGCGCGCGGCGTCATCGGAACGGAAGTGTTGATGCCCGTCTTTTTCGCCGCCGAGTTTGCGCCGGCGCTCCTGCGCCGATTCGCTGCCGGCAACACGCGCCTCGGCGACCTGCTGCGCGACATGCGGCGCGAGTATCTGCGCGACAAACGCAATGTGCTGCCATTGATCTATGCGCTCTACAGCAACGCCGAGATGATCGTCAAGCACAGCTAGGGGCAGCGCCTTTCAAATAAGCTCACACAAAGGCACAAAGGCACAAAGAATCAATTCAGACTCTGTTGATGGTGGATCGTTGTCATTTGCGCCTTCGCGCCTGTGGGTGCGCTTATTGACGCAAAGACGCAAAGAGCGGAGGATCTATCACTTAAGAACCTTTGCGCCTTCGCGCCTTTGTGTGAGCCATAAGGAGCAGCAATCGTTGCGATAAACGCTCTGGCGGGTAGGCGAGCGACAAGCGACAGTCGCATTAAGCAGAGCCTTCGCACCTTTGTGAGATCAAAGACGGAGTCGTTGCGTGAAAGGGACAACACCCGAACTCGAACTCCCCCGCCTGACCAGTGCAGACCTGGCGGAGCGATTCGGCAACGACGAGGCGGCGCTGCGACGGTACCGCATGCTGGTTGCCCTGCTGCGCGAAGGGCGCTCGCCGGGGGAAGTGGCGCGCACATTTGGAGTCAGCCGCGAGAGTCTCCGGCGGCTGCGCGAAGCCTTTCGGCGCGGCGGTCTGGCAGCGCTCAAAAGTCGCAAGCGCGGCGGAGGGCACTTTGCGCGCAACAGCCCCCTGGCACGTATTCTTCGTCAAGAACTTGCCGCTGAACCGGGTTTGTCCGCACATGTACTCTGGCGCAGGGTGCAGGCGCGATTGCGGAACGAAGGGGTTCTCGATGTGCCGCGCAGCACCTTCTACCGCTTGCTCGCACGACTGCGCGACGAGGAGAGCAGTGCAGGATCCCACAACGCCACGGTGCGTCTGTTGCGCGAGGCGCTTGGCGCACTTCCTGAAGATCCGCCGCTCACGCTGGGGCGCAGCGATCTGGCAAAACTGCTCCTGACCGATGAAACTGATGTTCAACAGCGCGGACGTCGCCTGCAAATGGCGCTGCGCACCGCCATTGAACAACTGCGTCCGTCGGACGATGCTGGTCCGGTGTTGAACGACCCGCGCTGGCGGCACTACCTGATCATCGCGGGCGAATACGAGGCGGGCGAGGCGCGCACCGATCTCCAGGAAGCGCTGGCGCTCAGCGCGAGCACCTACAGCCGCGCCAAACGCGAGGCATTGGAGCGCCTTGCATCTCTGTTGCCTGCCGCTATCGAAGCCTTGCCGCCGCCGGCGCCGCCGGCGCAGCTGTATGCGCCGCCATCTGCATCAACCACCGGCTACGAAGCCGAACTCGACCTGTACGTGTCATCGCTACGGCGCGATGGTCTGGCGCTCATTTGGGGCGACCCCGAAGCATCGTTCACGCTGGCCGCCGCGCTTGCCGCGCACCTCCACACCCACGGACAGAAGGTCATCTGGCATGCCGCCGCACCGCCCGACATCGAACCGCGACCGGGTCTGCGTCTGCTGCAAACACTCGCTGCTGCGCTCGCCGCCGAAGGCGACGATGAACTATGGCGCCACCTGGCGTCGCCTGATGCCGTTCCACTGGTCTGGCACCTCGACCTGCTGGCGAACACGATTGGCGGGAGACGCTGGGCGGTGGTAGCGGCGAACACCCACTGGCTGACCGACAGCGACGCGGTGCAGGCGCTCGATGTGTTGACGACGGCATACGAGCAGCGCGAGATCCGCCTGGCGCTCGCCGGGCGCGACCTGCCACTCTGGGCGGATGCCGACCGCTGGCCCACGCTGCCGGGAGATCAGTCAACAGTACAGGAATTCCTCCAGCGCCTGGCGCGGCGTACCGTATCCCCACAGACCCCACTCTCTGCCGATATTGTGCGCGAACGCGCGATCCAGTTGATCGAAGCGCTTCCAACCAGTCAGATGGCATTTCTTCCGCTCGACGAGCGCGACCGCCTGATTGCAGCGCTGGCGCCTGTCGAGCAACTGCTAGCGGCGCTGCGTGAGCGCAGGTAGCGGTCATCTGCCGCGCAGACGGCGCAGTTCCTCTTCGAGGGCGCGCAGCCGCTCTTCGGCCGCGGCGCGCGCCCGCGCTTCGGCTTCGCGCGCTTCCGCTTCGCGTTGCGCCCGTTCTGCCTTGCGCTGCGCCCGTTCCGCCTCGCGCTGCGCCCGTTCTTCGGCTTTGAGGCGCGCGCGTGCTTCGGCTTCACGCGCTTCCGCTTCGCGCTGCGCCCGCTCCGCTTCGCGCTGCGCCCGCTCCGCTTCCTGCGCCGCCTGCCACACGACAGTCGCGTAGTTACCGAACGGTACGCCGTGTTCGTCGTAGCAGACAACGTGATCCCGCTCGATGCCCAGCCACAGGTTGGCGATTGCCAGATGCACCCGCCCCGCAGCATCTGGCGGATGCAACCGGTATGCCCCTCCCTCCAGCCGGTAGTCGAGCAGGCGCAAGCGTCGCTCCCGACGACCGCGACTCAGATCGTCCACAATCACGTACTGCGCCACCCCCGCGCGCGCGTAATGCTCCACCCTGCGCTCCAGGTCATTCACGCGCGTCTCCAGCGAAGTAATTTCGATGATCAGCGCCGGACGCGCTCCCTCCACCGCCACCTCGAACGTGCTCCAGTTCTGGCGTTCCTGCACGCCGGGAATGACCGTCACATCCGGTCTGTGCGGACGCAGGTCGGGAATATCCCACGCAATGCGCACATCGGTCAACACAATCGCTGCGCCGGATTGCTCCAGGCGGGCGCGCAGCACTTCGGTGAGGTACATCCGGTCGGTCTCGTGGCGGTCGCTGTGCACGATGAAATCTCCCGCTTCCGGGTGCAGGACATCCTCCAGCGTCAGCGGAACCTGTTCGAAGTGATGGGGATCGTCGGGGGTCGGACGTGGCACGTAGCGCCAGCCGTAGCGGAAGGAGTCGTCGGCTGGCGCAGCGTCCGGCGGCGCTGCGGGGATAGTCGTTTGTGTCATATACAGGTCCTCCCTGGTACGTGCGGTTGCCAGGCGCGGCGCGGCGGTTGTGCGACTCTGCCTAGCGTTATTGTACCATATCCGCACACTTGTGCGAGGCGCAAAGTGAGAGGGTTGCGGGGCGATGACAGGGCCGGGCGATCACGAAGGGCGCGCCGACGATGGCAATGCCCTGCAATCGTGGAGTAATCACAGGTAGGGGCGACCCGCCGCGTCGCCCCGATGACGGCGCGGGTCGCCCCTACGGGCAGGACAACGACGGGATGCAATGATGGGACACAGTTGGGCGCCCCTACCGCCACCACATCCGCATTCGTCGGGGCAGGCCCCCGTGCCTGCCCACGACGGGCGCCCCCAAGGGGCGCCCCTACCGCCACAACCGCCGCATTGGTAGGGGCAGGCCCCCGTGCCTGCCCACGACGGGCGCCCCTACCGCCACCACACCCGCATTCGTCGAGGCAGGTCCCCCGTGCCTGCCCCGCCACGCGCCGCCGGCGGGCAGGGACGGATGGGGCAACCACAGGGGGTTGCCCCTACGTTGGCGATCCTGCGTGTCGCCGGGTCGCCCCGACGGTGGCGCGGTTCTCCGGGTGCGGGACAACCACTGGTACCGGCGACCGCTGCGTCGTCCTATAACGGCGTCAACATTCCTATGTTCAAATGCAACGATTCGGCGACGGTGCGGTGCACTGTCTCTCCTGCCTCCTCACCCTTAACCCTCGCACCTTCCCACCTGCAACCTTCCTCACCTTCAACCTTCTCCTACCCCCGGATTGTTGCGCCGATGTCGTACTCCAGCCCGCGCACGATCTTCTGGCGGATTTTGGCGATCTCGGCATCGTTAAGGGTGCGGTCCGGCGCACGGAACACCAGGCGGTAGGTGAGGCTGCGTTTGTTGGCGCCAACCTGCTCGCCTTCGTACACATCGAAAAGGGTGAGCGACTCGAGCAGCGCGCCAGCGTATTTGCGAATAGTCGCTGCAACCCGTTCCGCCGGAACCTCGACCGCCGCCACCAGCGACAGGTCCTGCGTGGTTGCCGGATAGCGCGAGATGGCGCGGTAGCGTGCCGACTCAACCAGCGCACCGATCAGTTCGAGATCGAGTTCGGCAGCCATCGCGCGCGGCGCGGCAATTGCCAGGCGCTCGCAGACATCGGGATGCAGTTCGCCGATGACGCCGAGCACGCTTCCATCCCGTTCGAGCCGCGCCGCGCGCCCGGGATGGAAACGCGGGTCGTCGGTGAGTGGGACATATTGCACACCAGCGATGTTCAGGCGTGTCAGCAACACCTCCACAATCCCTTTCAGATCGAAGAAATCCATCACCGTCTCGTCCGGCATATGCCACGAGCGCTCATAACGCCGTCCTGCCAGCGCCAGCGCCAGCCGCCGCGGCTCTGCGGGACGTGGATCGTCGCTACCGAGGGCGCGTTTCAGGTAGACACGACCGATCTCGAACAGCAGCACCCGCTCGCGTTCGCGCAGGTTCTGCGCCAGCGCATCCAGGAGTGTCGGCAGCAGCGACCGGCGCAGGTACTCGCGCTCCGGGGTCAGCGGGTTTGCCAGCCGCAGGTAGAGCGAAGCGTCGGCATCCGCCGGATTGACCGCTGCAACTGCTGCCATGCTGGTCAGCGAGTAGGTGATTGCTTCGTCCAATCCCGCGCCTGCCAACAGATCGCGCACCCGTAGTTCCAGTTCCAGCGATGGGTTGTTGCGCGGTTCGGGCAGCGCGTCCGCCATCAATGACAGAGGAATGCGGTCATACCCGTATATGCGCGCCACTTCTTCGCACAGATCGGCAAGCATCGTTATATCGCGCCGCACACTCGGCGCCGTGACCCGCACCGCTGCACCGTTGTCGATCAGATCGCAGGCGAACCCCAGCGGACGCAGCAGATCGGCGATCTCGGCGGCGCTGAGCGAAATGCCGACGATCCGGCGCACCTCGCGCGGCGTCAGATCAAGGGTCACCGGTTGCCACGGGCGCGGGTAGTTGTCCACCATCCCCTGCGCCACCCTGCCGCCCGCGATCTGTTGCAGCAGCGACAGCGCGCGGCGCTGCACCAGCGGCGGCAGTTCGTAATCCACGCCGCGCTCGAAGCGCTTCGACGCCTCCGAACGCGCCCGCAGCGCAGTTCCCATCCGCCGGATGATCGTCGGGTCCCACACCGCGACTTCCAGCAGAACGCGAGTCGTCGCGGCGCTGACTTCGCTCGATGCGCCGCCCATCACCCCCGCCAGGCTGAGCGGTCCGTGCGGATCGCACACCAGCAGCGGCAGCATCCCGCCGCCAAGCGAAGCATCCAGATTGTGCTCTTTGTTGTCAAGCGTCACCAGACGCTCGCCGGGGCGCGCCAGGCGAATGATCAGGTGCTGATCCGTCACCTGGTCGGCATCGAACATGTGGTTGGGTCCGCCAAGCTCAAGCATCACATAGTTGCTGATGTCCACGATGTTGTTAATCGGGCGCATGCCCGCCATCGCCAGGCGGCGCTGCATCCAGAGCGGCGACGGTCCGATTGTGACCCCTTCGATCAAGGTGGCCGTGAAACGCGGGCAGAGGTCCGGTTCCTCGATTGTCACCCGGACGCGCCCTTCGACCGGCGGACCATCCTCAACGACGGTCATCTCCGGCATGCGCAGCGGTGAGCCGGTCAGCGCCGCGATTTCGCGCGCCACACCGAGGATCGACAGGCAGCGCGCCATATTCGGCAATACATCGAACTTCAGCACCACATCGCCAAGGTAGTCGCGCAACGGCGCCCCGACCGGTGCATCATCCGGCAGGATCAGAATGCCTTCATGGTCCTCAGACAGACCAAGTTCCTTTTCCGAGCAGAGCATGGCGTCGGACATGATGCCGCGCACCGGTCGCCCCTTCAGCCGCATTTTCACCCAACCCTCGGCGTGACCGTCGTACAATTCTGCGCCTTCGCGCGCAAAGACCCCCTTGAGCGGCTGCGGCAGTCGCCCTTTGTCTTTGTAGGGGAAGAGATTGGGCGCGCCGGTGACGACCGTGTGCGGCGCGCCGGCGCCGTAGTCCACGTCCGCGAGCACCAGACGGTCGGCATTCGGATGCTGCCGCACTTCCAGGATGCTGCCGATCACGATCTTCTCCGGATCCCACGGCAGATCGGCGCCTTCGACGCCAATCCGCTCGATCCCCTCACACTCCAGCCCTGCGCGGGTCAGTCGCTCGGCAAGTTCTTCGACCGACAGGGTGATGTCAACGAACTCTTTCAGCCAGGATAGAGGAACGCGCATATGAACTCCTTATCGTCCGGTTATCATCAGGGTGGTCAGCACGACATGATCGCTCTCAGGATCAGACACATCGTCATCATCGAAGAACGCCGCGCGCCGTCCAGTCGCCGGGTCCCACAGCCCCACCCACAGCGCATATTCGCCAGGCGGAAGATTGGCAGGAATGGCGAGCGTATAACGCACCTCGACCCAATCTCCTGCGACCCACTGCGACATGGGATACGCGCCATCGCGCGGCTCACGGTTGTCCTCCGTCACAATCCGGCGGTCGGCATCGACCAGGTGCACGAACGTCCACCAGTCGTGGTCCTGGCGCGACAATGCGTGCCAGAGCAGCGTGAGTTCAATTGTTGCGCCAGGACGCGGCGTTCCCTCGAGTCGCCAGCGACGGATCACCGCGCCGGGTTCGGTAGAACGCGCGAAACGCGCATACGTCTCATTCCCCTCCCAGGCGTGCGCCGCCGATGCAGCGAGGGTCTGAGGCGGATACGCCGGCTGAATGACGCTAACCGGCAGCCAGGCTGCAATGCCTGCCATCCCAACGATGAAGAGCCTCACCAACACACGCCGGCGGAGCCAGACGCTCAACCCGCACGCCAGGAGCGCCGCAATCGCCGCGATTGACGGGAACAGGAGACGCCCCTGCCAGGCGACCAATCCGGCGGTAAAGGCGAAACTTATGACCCATGCCAGCGCCAGAAGGGGCGGCGCCGCCAGTTGCCAGGTCCACCGACACGCCACTGCATTCGAGCGAACCAGGGTCCACACCCATCCGACGACCGCTGCCGCCAGCAACGCAGCGTACACCACCATCGTCCATGGCGGCGCCGGAAGATTCATCCAGCCAAAGCGCGCCCAAAACGATTCGTACAGGGTCGTCAATGCGCCCATCCAGGCTGCCGGGTTTGTCCATTCAAACGCCTGCGTGGTAAATTCCGCCTGAAACGCCTGCAAACCGAGCGGATCGCCATATAATTGCCAATTCCGCAGGTACCACCAGCCACCGACGAGCGCCGCGCCAAACACCAGAACCGCGATCATCACCTGCGGGCGACCCGCCGGGTCGCCCCGACCTGCGGTTGCCCCGCGATCCGTCGCCGCGCCCACCCCCCCCGTCACACCCCATGTGAACACGAACGGCACAAAAATCAACGCGCTCTGTTTGGTGATCAACGCCAGCCCCAGCACCACTCCGATCAGCATGGCGCGCAGCAGCGACCGCGGACTGCTGACGACCAGCCAGAGCAGCGCTGCCCCGAGCGCCGCCAGCAGCGCGTCGTTGCTGATCAGCGACGAGATGAAAATGAACTGCGGGTTGAACGCGACCAGCGCCGCCGCCAGTAGCGCTGTTGCGTCGCGGTTCGCCGCGCTATCGGTGTGACGGTGCAACACGCGCACCGTCAGGTATGTCAAGATGACCGTTGCCGCACCCGCCAGGCTCGACGCGCCACGCGCTAGGCGCCATGCCCACACCTGCGCGTCCCAGGGCCACTGCTCACGACTCCCGTGCGCAGCAGCATTCACCTGATCGCCGCCTGCCCAGGTGAAACGCGAGTTGCCGGGCAGGTCGAACGTGCGCAACGACTGCGGCAGCCAGAGCACTGCCGGAGTCGCCAGCAGATAGGCGAGCGGCGGATGATGCCCCGATCCCGGCACGTCACTAACACATAGCGGCAGACACTGCACCGGCAGTCTTCCTTCGCGCGCCAAGAAGAACACATATGCCGCGTGCCCCGGTTCGTCCGGTCCCTCACCAGGCGGCGTCGCCAGATTGTACAGGACGCAGAGCGCCAGAAAGAGCGCAACCAGCACGATGAGCAGTGAGTGCGTTTTCATCAGAACTGTTGCAGGAAGCGCTCATCGCCGCTAAAGAACCAGCGAATGTCATCGATCCCGTAGCGCAGCATTGCCATCCGCTCCGGACCCATCCCAAACGCAAACCCGCTGACCTTCTCCGGGTCGTACCCGCCATTGCGCAGCACCGTCGGATGGATCATGCCCGCGCCCAGGATTTCGAGCCATCCCGAATGCTTGCACACCCGACATCCCGTACCGCCGCAGAGGAAGCATTCGATATCAAACTCGACGCTTGGCTCGGTGAAGGGGAAGTAACTGGGACGGAAACGGGTCTTGACCCCTTTGCCGTACAACCGTTCGGCGAACGCCACCAGCGTCCCTTTCAGATCGGCAAACGAAATCTGCTCCCCGACCGCAATCCCTTCAACCTGATAGAACTGCATCTCGTGACGGGCAGTGACCTGTTCGTAGCGATAGCACTTGCCGGGGAGAATGGCGCGCACCGGTTTGGGTGCATTGGCGCGCATCGCATAGATCTGCCCCGGCGACGTATGGGTGCGCAACAGAAGCGTCGCGTCGCCAGGCGTTGTCTCGACGTAGAACGTATCCCACATATCGCGCGCCGGATGGTCTGGCGGCATGTTGAGCAACTGGAAGTTGAACTCGTCAGTTTCGACTTCCGGGCTTTCCCAGACCTGAAACCCCATCTCTCCCAATATGGCATAAATCTGGCGCAGCATTTGAGTCGTGGGGTGCAACCGTCCGACGGCAGGCGCGCGTCCGGGGAGGGTGACATCGACCTGGTCGGCTTCAAAGGCGTGTTGCTGCGCCATGCGTTTCAACTGCGCTTCGGCGCGTTCAAGCGCCTGTTCGAGTGTGGCGCGCGCAGTGTTGAAGCGCGCCCCGGCAGCCGGACGTGCGTCTGCGGGCAGGGCGCCAAGCCCCCGACTCAGACGCGAAAGCGCCCCTTGCTTACCCAGGTAGGCGTTCTTCCACTCGGTGAGCGCCGTCAGATCGGTGATCTGCGCCAGCGCCGCCAGCGCCTCGTGCTCGAGTTGATTCAACTGATCGATCAGCGACATGCTCTTCTGCCTCCATTCAACAACAAAACCACGCACTCGCCAGGGACGAGGCGTGGCCCGTGGTACCACCCTGTTTCGGCGGAATCGCCTATGGCGACCCCGCCCTCATAGCCCCGATAGCGGAGGGCGACCGGCGACGACTACTCGGTGCCTGCGCAGACGACGATTGCGGTCTGCGCTTCCTTTCCCCGTCGCGGCTCGGAAGGGAACTTCAGCGGGGCGTCACGGCGACGGCTCACACCCTTCGACCATCGCTCTCTGTTCGTCGTCTCCCGCCTACTCGCTTCGTCACAGCCTGTTGAAAGAAATCTAACTGCGTCCCAGCGTGCGTTGCCGCAGCGCCTCGAAGAGGATCACGCTCGCCGCCACTGCAACATTGAGCGACTCGGCTTTGCCGCGCATGGGAATGGTAATCTGTTTGGTGGCAAGCCGGCGTGCAGCATCGCTCAACCCGTGCGCTTCGTTCCCGACCAACAGCGCCGACGGCTGGCGCCAATCGGCGGCGTAGTACGGCATGCGAGCGTCTGGTTCGGCGGCGTAGACATGATCGACCTGCGCCAGGCGCTCGCCGATCTCGTCCCAGCGCACATCCTGCTCGATTGACAGGCGGAAGTGCGCTCCCATCGCGCTGCGCACCACCTTGGGCGCATACACATCGACCGTACCGGCGCTGCAGAGCGTCTGCGCCACTCCCACCGCCTCGGCGCTGCGCAAGAGCGTCCCCAGGTTGCCGGGGTCCTGCACGGCATCGATCACCAGCACCAGCCCTGGTTTTTCCGGCGGAATATGTGGCCATCGCGCAAGCGCCACCACCCCTTGCGGATGGACGGTGTCGGCAGCAGCCGCAATCACCTGTGGCGTCGCCTCATAACTGGCAGGCAGGCGTTGGAGCCGTTGCAGCAGATCCGATCCGGCTGATGTCTGCTGCAACTGTTCCGGCGCATACAGCACGAGCGTCAGTGTTGCGCCGCTCTCCAGCGCATCGGCGATCAGGCGAACCCCCTCAAGCACGAACATCCGCTCGCGGCGACGTTCCTGACGGTCGGCAGCCAGCGAGCGGATCCGTTTAACATGCTGATTCGCCGGGCTGGTAATCACATCGCCTGCTGCGCCTGTTCGACGACGCGCCCGAAAGCCGCCGGGTCGCGCACGGCCATATCGGCGAGCACCTTGCGATCCAGTGCGATACCGGCGCGCTTGAGGCCGTTCATCAGGCGACTGTACGACATGCCGTGCATGCGAGCAGCGGCATTGATACGTACAATCCAAAGACGGCGAAAATCGCGTTTGCGGTTGCGCCGGTCGCGGTAAGCATACCAGAGCGCCTTCATCACCGTTTCGCGCGCCACTTTGATACGACGGCTGCGGCTGCCGCGATACCCTTTCGCCTGCTCGAGCAATTTCTTATGGCGCTTACGCACCATCACGCCACGTTTAACGCGGGCCATAACAAACACCTGATTCTTAATCTACAAACGCACTTCTAACGGCTATGCTTTGCGATATACGGCAATGCACGGCGCAGGCGGCGCTGAACCGTCTTATGCACTTCAAACGTCCGATCGAGATGCTGCAAAATACGCAGCGCCATCCGGCGGCGGAAGTGTCCGCGACGACCGGGGGAGCGCACCATTTTCCCGGTCCCCGTCAGGGTGAACCGTTTTGCCGCTCCTTTATGCGTCTTCATCTTGGGCATGCGTTTATTCCTCTTCGTCAGCCTGATCGGTAGGCGCTGCATCGGACGCGGGCACACTGACCTTTGGCGCCGGTTGGGTTGCGGGGCGAGGAGCCTGCTGTTGCCGTTCACGCTGCGCCTGCGTTCTGGCTTTCTGGTTCGGCGCCAGCAACAACGTCAAAACCCGCCCTTCCATCGTCGGCCGTTGCTCGACAACCGATATGTCGCGCAGTTCCTCTGCCATGCGTTCCAGCATTTCCAGCCCGATTTCCTGATGGAAGATCTCACGACCGCGGAACCGCAGATTGAACTTGACCTTGTCGCCGTCCAGCAAAAAGCGCCGCGCCTGCTTGGCTTTGACATCCAGATCGTGTTCGTCGGTTTTCGGTTCCAGCCGGATCTGCTTGATATCCACCTGCTTCTGGTTCTTCCGCGCCTCGCGCTCTTTCTTCGACTGCTCGTAGCGGAACTTGCCGTAGTCCAGAATGCGACAGACGGGCGGGACGGCGTTCGGCGCGACTTCAACCAGATCAAGCCCGCGCTCTTCCGCCATCAGCAAGGCTTCGCGGATCGGGACAATGCCGACCTGTGCGCCATTCTCGTCAATCAAGCGCACTTCGCGGGCGCGAATGCGATTGTTGATACGAAGCCGGTCTCTAATTGCAGCGCTCCTTTCGATACACGACGGTACAGAACAACAAACCGCGCCGGAATGACGCGATGCAAACGTAAGTATAGCATTGCTGCGCCATTTCGTCAATGAAGTGAATTGCCGCATTCTATGCTATCATGCCTGTGTCAGGAGGCGCCTATGGAACCGCCATTTCCCGGCATGGACCCCTATCTGGAGCGCTCGACCCTCTGGCCCGATGTGCACACCGGGCTGATTACGGCGATGCGCGACTACTTGCAGGCGCAGATTGCGCCGGGGTACATCGCGCAGATTGCGCCCTACGTCGCGCTGGAGCAGATCGAGATTGCGGCGCCGCGCCGCGCGCTGGTTCCCGACATCGGGGTGTATGAGCGGCAACCCGCCACTGCCGCCACCGCCGCGACGCTGGTCGATGCGCCGACCCTCACCGGCGTCGCGCCGGCGGAAATCCCTACCCGCTATGCGCGCATCGAAATCCGTTCCGTGCTCGATGAGACGCTGGTGACCGCCATCGAACTCCTCTCGCCGGTCAACAAGCGTCCCGGTCCCG
>NZ_JBYNRX010000008.1:0-71088 GCF_057785375.1 Roseiflexus sp. | reverse complement strand
TCGCCCCTCGCCGCTCGCCCCTCACCTCGTGCCCCTCGCCGCTCGCCCCTCGCCTCGTGCCCCTCGCCGCTCGCCCCTCGCCCCTCGCCTCTCGCCCCTTGCCTCTTGCCTCTCGCCTCTTACCCCTCGCCTCTTACCCCTCGCCTCGCGCCCCTCGCCTCTCGCCCCTCGCCGCTCGCCCCTTGCCGCTCGCCCCTCGCCTCTTACCCCTCGCCTCTTACCCCTCGCCTCTTGCCCCTCGCCTCGTGCCCCTCGCCGCTCGCCCCTCGCCTCGTGCCCCTCGCCTCGTGCCCCTTGCCTCGCGCCCCTCGCCTCTCGCCCCTCGCCTCTCGCCCCTTGCCTCTTGCCTCTCGCCTCTTACCCCTTGCCTCGTGCCCCTCACCGCGTGCCTCTCGCCTCTTGCCCCTCGCCTCACTTTCCCATCTTCAACTTTCACATGGAAATCGAGCCTTTCCGAAAGTCGGTTTTGCCGATCAGGGCATTGACCAGCGTCGGCCTGCCCTGAGCCGCCGTCTGGCGCGCCTGCTGCAATGTCTCTTCCGCCAGTTCCGGGTCGTCGAGGCGATAGCCGACAGCGCCGAAGCCGCCCGCCACGCGGTCGTAGTCGCTATACGCCAGCGAGGTCGCCACATCGTCATGCAGCATCTCCACCTGCTCACGCGCAATCTGCGTCCACCCGGCATCATTCCCTACCACCGCAACCAGCGGAACATTGTGGCGCACGAAGGTGTCGAACTCGGCAAGGCTGTAGCCAGCCGACCCATCGCCGTAGAGGAGCCAGACATCCGCGTCGGGCTGACACAGTTTTGCGCCGAGCGCGAACCCCGCCCCGACGCCCAGCGTACCGAACGGTCCCGGATCGAGCCAGCTCAACGGGCGCGGCGGACGCACAATGTACGAAGCCGTCGCCACGAAGTCGCCGCCATCAGCCACCACGATGCTCCGGTCGGAGAGCGCTTCGTTGATGAGCCGACAGAGATGAACAGGATTGACATAAGCAGTCGGTTCGGTAGCCTGACGCACGATCTCAGCCTCACGTTCCGCGTCGCGCTGACGTAAACGCTCAATCCACTCCTTCCAGTGCTCGCCGGGCAGCATCCGCTCCGTCAGCATGCGCACGAACTGCGCCGGGTCTCCCGGAACAGCAATATCGGGACGCCGGTTGAGAGTCAGGTCGGCACGGCTGCGGTTGGCGGCGATAAGCGTGGCGCGGCGCGCGATATGATTGCCGTAGTCGAGGCGGAAGTCACACGGAACGCCCGCAAGAATGACGAGATCGGCTTCGCGCAGCGCCTCACGCCGCCGGTGCCGCATCTGGAACGGATGGTGTGCGCCAAGCAATCCGCGCGCCATGCCGGAAAGATAGGTCGGGACGCCAAGCCGGGTGATAGCGGCTGCCAGGTCATCGACCGAGGCGGTATCGAGCGTCGCCTGGCTTCCCACCAGCAGCAGCGGACGCCGCGCCTGCACCAGACGGATCACCGCCGCGCGCACTGCGCGATCTTCCGGTTCAGGGATATCGAACGGGCGCGGGGTTACAGCCGGTTGATCCTGTGCGCCGGCGAATAACCGGTTCACCCACCAGTCGAGGTAGCGCTGAACGACCCACTGTGCCGGGGAGCGCCCCTTGCGCTTCAGACCGTACCACTGACGCACCAGTTGCTCATCGTACAGAAGATCGACCGGCAGTTCAACGAATACCGGACCGGGCACACCATTGCGCGCCTGGTAGAACGCCTCCTCTAGCGCCGGAACAATGTCGCGCACACGCCCGACCGACCGGCGCCACTTCGTGATCGACTGCATCAGCGCCATCTGGTCGATATCTTGCAGCGCGCCTCGTCCACGCAGGGCCGTCGCCGCCGCGCCGCCGATCAGCACCAGTGGCGACTGCGCCATCTGCGCATTCTTGATCGCCGTGATGGTGTTGGTCACGCCAGGACCGGCGGTGACCACGGCAACGCCGGGAACGCCGGTCAGCCGCGCCACGGCGTCGGCGGCGAACACTGCGGTCGCCTCGTGGCGCGTGTCGATCACGCGAATGCCGCGTTGACGGCAGCCCACCAAAATGGGCGCGATATGCCCGCCGGTCAGGGTGAAAACAAAGCGCACGCCATGCGCTTGAAGCGCCTGTGCTACATGATCGCCGCCACGCATACGGTCTCCTTCGACTGCACAGAGAATGCACAAACTCTGCCGTAACTGACTGTAGTATACTGCATGTCGCACCGCGTCATACAACGTGGAGGATCGGCAACATGGCATACCATACGAAGCAGGAGGACACCATCATGACAGTGCAGTCGGCAACCGAAACCATCACCGTCGATGGCGGCGCAGTGGTTGAGCAACTTCGAGAACGGATCACTGAAAGCAGCGTCCATCGGATCGTCATCAAGCAGGGATTTCAACCAATCGCATCCTTTTCGGCATTCGGCGGCATGCTGTCATCGGCAGTGCAATCGGCGATCAATACCCTGGCAGCCGCTCTTGGTCATTGCACGATCGAAATCGAGCGGATAACGCCGGAGACATTTTCGCGCGACCCCGAACTCGATACGACGAACATCCCCTGGGTTGGCGTCGTGCCGGTCCCTGAAGGCGTTCACTGATCGCCAGGGGTTTCTCTGTCGGGTAGGGCGCCTTTGAGATGACATCGAGATCGTGCGACGGTCGTCGCGCGCAGAGGCGCATCATTCGGCAGTGTGGATAGGAGGGGGCATGCCTGCGCATGCTCCCTCCGTGTTGGGGGCGGGTCTGAGACCCGCCCCTACCGGTTTCGGTGGTGGGGGCGGGTCGGAGAGGCGCCCCAACGTGCGTTTCACAGATAACCACAGAGAATTGTCGTTTCTTCCCTGTTTTCTGCTGCTGCCCTGATAATATATGTGGGGAATGTTGCAAAGAATGACTCATCTCCGCCCTTTCTGGTATCCGGTATGAGACGCGCAGGCGTCATTGAGCAAGAATGGCGGCAGTCCTATGCATGCAGTCGTTGCTATCAAGCAGGTGCCCGACACCTCGAATGTGCGTATTGATCCCGAAACGGGCACCCTGATCCGCGAGGGGGTCCCTGCCATCGTCAACCCCTACGACATCCACGCTGTTGAGGCAGCGGTGCAACTCAAAGAACGACTCGGCGGCGGTCAGGTGACGGTCATCACAATGGGTCCGCCGAAAGCGGCGGAAGCGCTCCTCGAATGTGTCGAGCAGGGCGCGGATCGCGCGATCCTGATCAGTGATCGCAAGTTTGGCGGCGCCGACACCCTGGCGACCTCGTATGTGCTGGCTCATACCATCGAGGCGATCAATGCCGAACTGCCGGTTGACATCATTTTCTTCGGCAAACAGGCAATCGACGGCGATACGGCGCAGGTTGGTCCTGGCGTGGCGACCCGCCTGAATATCCCGCTGATCACGTATGCGGTGGCGATTGAAGAGTTCGACCTGGTGGCTCGCAGAGCAGTGGTGCACCGCCGTGTCGAGCAGGGCATCGAGGTGTTGGAAACGACACTGCCGGTGTTGTTGACAGTCGAGAAGGAGATTGCGCCGGTGCGTCATGCGCCGCTGCTGCGCCTGATTGCTGCGGCGCGCTATCAGCCCGAGGCGTGGACGGCAACATCTCCCGTGACCTTCGATCCGCAGCAGATCGGGCTGAAAGGCTCGCCGACCGTGGTGGGTAAGGCATATACTCCGCCGCCGCGCTCCGGGGGTGACGTGCTCTCGGTTGCCGACCTGGGTCTGGATGCCGTGGTGGCGCGAGCAATGGCGGTAATCGGGCAGGCGCACGTGCGCGATCTGCAACCTGTAACCGGAGTAGTGTCATGAACGCTGAACAGCCAACCATTCCGCGCATCTGGGTATTCGTCGAACAACAGGAACACCAGGTGCATCCGGTCTCGTGGGAATTGCTCGGCGCGGCGAAACGGCTGTCGGCGGATCTGCCGGGCAGCGTGGTCGAGGCGGTGCTGCCGGGGCATCAGGTTGCCGATCTGGCGCCACAGGCGTTTCAGTATGGCGCAGCGCGCGTCTACCTGATCGACAATCCGGTGCTGGAGATCTACCGCAACCTGCCGTATGCCGTCGCCGTCAGCCAGCTGGTGAAGGAGTATCACCCGGAGATCTTCCTGATCGGCGCGACGACGCTGGGGCGCGACCTGGCAGGCTCGATCGCCACGCGCGTCAGCACCGGTTTGACCGCCGACTGCACCGAACTCTCGATTGATCCCGCCAACCACATCCTGGCAGCCACCCGCCCAACGTTTGGCGGTAACCTGATGGCGACAATCCTCTGTCGTCGCCACCGACCACAGATGGCAACCGTTCGTCCGCGCGTGCTGCCGATGCCGGAGCCTGTGCCCGACGCGACCGGCAAGGTGGTCACCGTTGCATTCGATATGCGCGAGGACGATGTGCCGGTCAAACGGTTGCGGTTGATCCGCGCCGAGGAGCAACCCAACATCGAGTACGCCGAAGTGATCGTCGCTGGCGGTCGTGGCATGGGAGGACCGGAGGGATTCGCGCTGTTGCAGGAACTGGCGGACGCACTCGGCGGCATGGTCGCAGCCAGCCGTCCGGTGGTAGACGCCGGATGGATGGACGCCAGCCGGCAAGTGGGACAGACGGGCAAAACGGTGCGGCCCAAACTCTACATTGCGGCGGGCATCTCCGGCGCAGTGCAGCATCGGGTCGGTATGAGCGGCGCTGATGTCATCCTGGCGATCAACACCGATCCAAACGCACCGATTTTCCAGATTGCCACGATGGGGATTGTGGGCGATCTGTATGAGGTGATCCCCGCGTTGATACGTCAGGTGAAAGGACAGTCGCATGACGGACAGGCTCACCTTTGATGCCATCGTCGTCGGCGCCGGTCCGGCAGGCGTGGCGGCGGCGCTGACGATGGCGCACGGCGGGTTGAATGTCATTATCATTGAACGCGGTCGCTTCGCCGGCGCCAAGAACCTCTTCGGCGGAGTGTTCTACACCCACGCACTGGCGGATGTCCTGCCCGATTACTGGGAACGCAAGCCGCCATTCGAGCGCCCGGTCACCGAGCAGGGGTACTGGATGCTCTCGCCGGACAGCGCCATTCGTGTGATGCACAAGAGCGAACGGTATCTGAAAGAACCGGCGGATGCCTACACCGTGCTGCGTGCGCGATTCGACCCGTGGTTTGCCGAACAGGCGGCCACGGCGGGTGCACTGCTCATCACCCGCACGACCGTCACCCGGTTGCTGAAGGACGAACGTGGGCGCGTGATCGGCGTCGATACGGATCGCCCCGAAGGCAAGGTCTATGCGCCGGTTGTCATTATTGCTGAGGGGGTTAACAACCTGCTCACGCAGCAGGCGGGATTAATTGCATCGGACCTGCCGCCAAAGTATGTCGCACTGGCAGTCAAAGAGTACATCAACCTGCCGGCGAAGGAGTTGCAGACGCGCTTCGGCTTGAGCGGTCCACGCGAGGGTGTCGCCATCGACGTGTTTGGCGACGTGACACTCGGATTGCCGGGCACCGGTTTCATCTACACCGATCAGTCAGGCATTTCCATTGGCGTCGGCATGCTGCTCGACGAGTTCGTCACCCACCGGTTGCGCCCCTATGAAGTGCTGGAGCGCTTCAAAAACCATTCGGTCGTACGCCCGTACCTGGAAGGGGGCGAAGTGCGCGAATATGGGGCACATCTGATTCCGGAGATGGGATACGACCGCATGCCGAAACTGGCGAGCGATGGGGTCATGGTAGCAGGCGACGCTGCCGGGATGGTAGACGCGCTCCATCGCGAAGGGACAAACCTGGCGATCACAGCGGGCAAGATGGCGGGCGAGACAGCGCTGGCGGCGCACCAGGCGGGCGATTTTTCGGCGGCGTTCCTGAGCCGCTACCGGCGCAGCCTGGAAGCCAGTTTCGTGTTGAAGGACATGAAACAGTACCGGCGCATGACCAATTTTCTCGAAAGTTCACCCCAGTTTATGGGCACCTACGTCAACCTGTTGAACGAAGCGGCGTTGCGCTACTTCACAGCGCACGGCATTCCCAAGCGCACCATGGAGCACGACATCCTCAAGATGGTGCGCGAACGCCGCTCGTTCACCGGCGTCGCCTGGGATATGCTGAAATTAATGCGTGCAATGAGAGGGTAAGCCATGAGCAATCGAACCAATGGCCAGACGGCGCCTGTCGCCGACGTTGACCTGCCGCGTGTGAACATCGACGATCTGATTGTTTGTCTGAAATACTACGTCGATGAGGAGAACGCCCACATCCGCATCAAGAACCCGGAGATCTGCGCTGCGTGCGATCCCAAGCCGTGCCTGGCATTCTGCCCGGCGCATGTCTTCGAGACCGATCGCCACGGACGGATGATGGTCGGTTACCAGGCGTGCATCGAATGTGGCAGTTGCCGGGTTGCTTGCCCGTTCCGCAATGTGGATTGGCATCTGCCGCGCGGCGGGCACGGGGTGGCGTATAAGTACGGGTGATGCCTGGTGCTGTGTGCGCGCCACCGGCGTGGGGTGGGTTATCGGCGTGGGGGTGCGGGTTATCGGCGCGTGGGGGCGGGTCACAGCCCCGCCCCCACGTGTGACCTTCGCACGTTCAATTGATCAACTCCGCAATCTCCTGCACGAGATGGCGCAGGCGCACCGGTTTGCTCAGGTATACATTGGCGCCGGCCTCCAGGCTGCGTTCACGATCACCAGGCATTGCCAGTGCTGTCAGCGCAATGATTGGGATATTGCCGGTGGCAATGTTCTGGCGAAGACGGCGCACAATCTCCAGTCCATCCATCCCTTCGCGCAACCGCAGATCGATAATCGCCAGGTCTGGTAATGCCTGCCGTACCACTACCAGCGCTTCCTCGCCGGAAACCGCATGCGTGACTCGATAGCCGCAGCGCTGGAGATAATCGCTGACAATCGCACTACCGGTTGTATCGTCGTCAATCAGCAGAATGTGCTCGTCGTGCCCCGTAACCGGCAGATCATCCGCAGCCGGGATGATGCGTGTCGGAAAGGCAGTATCGGCATCCCGTTCGGTCAACAGCGTTTCCCACTGCTGATATTCACGGGTCCATGTCAGTGTGATGGTAAAGCGGCTCCCTTTCCCCGGTTCACTCACCAGTGACACACTGCCGCCGTGGAGTTCCGCCAGGCGCGCAACCATCACCAGCCCCAAGCCGCTGCCTGCTTGGTCGCGCTGATACTCATTCTGAATCTGGGAGAAAGGTTGAAACAGACGGGGCATATCTTCAGCGGCGATGCCAATGCCGGTGTCCCAGACCGTGATGTGCACAATCTCGTTCTCTGGTTCGCCTTGCATGTCGAGTCCAATCTCGCCGCCTGGCGGTGTGAACTTGACTGCGTTCGATAGCAGATTGATCAGCGCCTGGCGCAACCGGCGTTCATCAGCGTGAAGCGCTTCAACGCGCGGATCGAGATTGATGTGCACCCGCTGGTTTTTGCGCAGCGCCAGTTCGTTGACCATGCGCATGCTTGACTGGCAGACCTGATGTGCCGCAACCAGGCGCGGCTCCAGATCGAAGCGTCCTGCCTCGATCTTCGCCAGATCGAGAAGATCGTTGATCACTGCCAGCAAGTGACGACCGCTTTCTTCGATGCGGTTCAGCATTTCCATCTGTTCAGCATTGAGCGACCCGACGATCTGTGCGCGCAAGAGTTCTGCCAGACCAAGGATTGCAGAGAGCGGCGTGCGCACCTCGTGGCTGATTCCGGCGAGAAATTCGTCTTTCAGACGATTTGCGCGCCGGAGTTCGGCGTTGGTGCGCGCCAGTTCGATATTCTGCTGACTCAACCGCTCCTTGAGTAGACGCAGTTCATTCCGTTGTTGCACATACGCCTGTTCGGTGAAGCTCTGATCGGTGGTGTCGGTGACGGTCTGCACCAGTCCATCGATTCGACCGTGGGCATTAATGTGCGGTATCGTCAGCAGGCGCAGATAGCGTACATCCCCATTCACCGTGCGGTTCACATGGGGCAGATGGAAACGACTGACATTGCCTGCCAGGATGTTGTTCAGGATGTCTTCGTTGCCGATCAGTTCGGGAAGCAGGTCGAAGAGCGAATCGCCAATCTGCGGCGGTTGGTCGTCAAACAGGCGCTGGTATCCCCCGATGGATCGAATGCGAAAGGAACGATCAACCACCAGATACGCACAGCGATGCTCGCTACTGAGCATGTCGATCAAACAGGCAATGTCTACAATGGGTGAGGCGTCTTCCATAGTTTACGGCGTTGTAGTTGGTGTAATCACGTCAGGCGGCACCGGTTTGAGCAGACTAACCCAACGCGCCGGGACCCACCCGATCAGTTCGACCTGCGGATTCTGCGGCAGCGCCACCCGCACCCGATACCAGTCGCGCCACTGCGCCAGCACCTCGACGGGCGCGCCGAGCGGCGCAACGATGCTGGTGCGTGTACTGGCTTCGTCGGGTGTGCTGTACAGGTACACATTTCCTATCATAACACCATTAAACGGCGAAGGCGTCGCAGTTGGCGTACTGGTGGCGGTAGGAGTGCTGGTGGCGGTAGGAGTACTGGTGGCGGTGGGAGTGCTGGTCGCAGTCGGCGTGGTGGTTGGCGTGGGTGAGACGGTGGGGATCGCCCCGACGACCGGCGGCGTCATGAGCATTGCCAGGCGTGTTTCGACACGCCAGATCCATGCGCCGCAGAGAAACAGCGGCGTCAGCGCAAACAACCCCAGCATAATCACAATCGCGCGCTGGAATGTCGAGAGCCGTCGTGGAGCGTTATCGTCCTGCTGGGGAACCAGATATTGCCGCAGAGTCTGGCGCGCTTCCTGGATCAATCGGGTATCGGTGCCGTCGAAGGCGCGGAGCCGCTCGTAGCGATGTTCGTGCACGGCAAACAGCGTCTCTCGCAGGCGGTCGCGGAAGTCTGCCGGTTCCACACCACTGATCACTACCGCGAGGTACGCAGCGCTCCCGGTTTCGAGGATGATCTGGCGCGACTCATAGGCAATCGCGCCGAGTTCCCCACTTTTTTCGCGTCCGAAGGCTTCCTGGGCGAAGTCGCGGATTGCCGTCAACATTCCGCTGACCATATCACGATCCGGGCGTTCCGGGCCGGCGGAATAAAAACAGATCAGCACCCCCGACTCGCGCTGGATTAGGAAGATCTCGTGAATGGCAAAGGGAAGGATGTCGCGCAGGGCGTACTCGCCGTGCGACACCCCCTGCAAGCGCGCCTGCCAATAGCGCGGATTGAGCATGACCGACGTGCTCTGGCGAACCCGCTCATCGATCGACTGTGCCAGATTCCGCACTGCTTCCGCGACGGCGCGCGCAATCATCTGCCCCACAACCGGGTAGAGCGCATCGATGATGTCTTCCCGCGCCTGATAGACCTGATGACGAATGGCTTCGCCGATGACAGGCGCGATGGCGCGTGCGATTTCGTCGCCGGACTGATTGATCTGTTCCGCCAGAATGTCGGCGATGACCGGACTGATGCGATCGACCAGAGCTTCAGGCTTCAACAAAACCCGGCGCAACTCTTCGAGTTGTCGGTTCGTATCTGGCGCCTTAACCATGCCCGATCAGTCCTTCGAGGTGTGCAAACCTTCGAGTAGATCGGTCACAGTGCTGCCGGTTTCGAGACGCGCCGCAAGTTCGATCAGCATGCTGGCAAGCGCCTTACGGTCAGTCTTCTGGTACTCAAGGCGGTCGGCAATCCGGCGCAGTTCGGCGCGCAACTCGTCTTCCGTGTGGCGAATCTCGCGGCGGAGCGCCTGAGCGCGCTGCTCGATCTGATCGCGTACATCGACCATCCCGGCTCGCACCGAGCGTAGTTCCGACTCTTGCGACGTCTGCATCTTACGCAAGTCGAGAACGGCTTCGCCGGTTGCTTTGAGTTGATCGTCGTGCTGGCGCACCTGCGTGGCAATCTGCTGCATGAGCGCCTCACGGCTACGCTGGCGGTCGCTCTCACGGCGGGCATCGTCGGTCAGTCTGCGGGTGTCGAGTTCCAGCATTTCGAGGCGGCGCGCCATTGTTTTTTCGAGATCGCCAAGGCGTTCGCGCGTTTCGAGCAGATCATTGCCGATGCGCTGAACCTCGCGGCGCAGATCGGCGAAGCGTCGCTCATATTCCTCGATCTGTGCGCCAAAGAGAATCTCGCGCAGACGATCGACTTCCGCCTGTTGCAACCGCTGACGCAGCGGGTCAGGACCGAGAATAATCTGGCGTACACGCTCCAGATCTTCCTGAACCTCCTGATCGGCCTCGTTGTGTTCGCTGTGCGGGTAATGATTGATCGTATCGTTCTGAGTCATACTACTCTCTCTTTCCCGATAATCGATTGACCAAGCGCCCGAAAGGCGTCTTCGACGCCTTCGCCGGTTTTGGCGCTGGTGAAGAACAGTTGAGCGTCGAGTGCAGCGGCAATTTCGTCGAGTTGTGCGTCTGTCACGGCACGTTCACTTCGCAGATCGATCTTGTTCGCCATCATGATCAGGGGAACGCCCGGGTTGACCGAATGAAGCTCCGTCGCATACCGCATGAGCGAGGTAACGGTTTCAGAGCGAGTCACGTCGCATACCAGCGCTGCACCACGCGATCCCCGATAATAAGACTGCACAACTGCGGTAAAAGGTTCGCCACCGGCGGTATCCCAGATCAGCAGGGTCAGCGTTAATGAGTCCGATGTCTGAAGCACTTTACGACTGACGTGGATACCGATCGTGCTGAGGTACGACTCGTTGAAGCGACTCTCAGTAAACCGGCGAATCAGGCTGGTTTTTCCGACGGCGAAGTCTCCGATCAGGCATATCTTTGCTATCTTGTTCATAGACATTGAATAAGGAAAGCGGACTCCGGTTGCATTCCCTTGCTCTCATACCCGGAGAGCGTTATGCTATGATAGTACCTGGTGAGACTCAGGCTTCTAAAAGGGTTCACAGACCACACGCGCCAGGGCTGCTACTGTCATTTTAGCGCATTTGCTTCACTTGATCAATGGCATGTCGGGTCTGTGTCCGTCCCAATGTATAATAGCATGTAACATAGATCACAACGGCATATCTTCAATAAAATGACATCTTTGCAAAGTTTTGTGTCGTCGATGCTGCCCGGTAATCTGATGATGCAGGCGCAGGTTCCGGGATGAACGTCACGAGTACCATTCTGGTCGCCGACGATGATCCGGGCGCTCGGCTCGTGCTGTAACGATTGCTCATCCGCGAAGGGCATCGTGTGCTCATGGCGCAGAACGGGGCCGAGGCGCTGCGTCAGTCAATAGAGTATACGCCGGATCTGCTCCTGCTCGATGTATTGATGCCCGAACTCGACGGTTTCGAGGTGTGTCGGCAGTTGCGCACTCATGCGCGGTTGCGCGAGATTCCCATTCTCCTGATTACGTCGCTTGGCGATCAGCAGTCGCGGGTGCAGGGATTGAGCGTAGGCGCTGATGGGTTCATTACCAAGCCGTTCGATATGGCGGAATTGCTGGCGCATGTGCGCACTATCACCCGTCTCAACCGCTATCGCCGTTTGCTGGCTGAACAGGAGCGGTTCCAGCGATTGATCGAACTTTCTCCAGAAGGTATTGCCATTATCAATGAAGAAAACCGTTTGTTGTTGGTGAACCCTGCACTCATTACTCTGCTCGAGGCGCCATCCGCCGAACATCTCCTGGGCGACACGCTCCTCAACTATCTGCACATTGCTGCACTGGATCGCTATCAGGCAGGCGTGAAAGTGCTCATGCAGGATGAGCAGCAGGTCTTACGCATCGAACTCGACCTGATCAGCGTCAAAGGTCGCGCCATTCCCGCCGAACTCAGTCTGGGGCAATTTCGCGACCAGAGCGGCGCTTTCGCTCAGGTGATCATCCGGGATATTTCGCAACGGAAACGTGCCGAGTCGCAGATCTCGCGCCAGATCAGCCGGTTGACCAGCCTCCATACCATTGGCGTAGCGATTACCGCAAGCCTTGAATTGCAGGCGACGTTATCGATCCTGCTGGATCGTCTGATTGAGGAACTCCACGCTGATGCTGCGAGTGTTCTGCTGTTCAACGCACGCACGACGATGCTCGAAACGGCGTGCAGTCGGGGGTTGCCGCCCGATCTCACCGATACGACGATCTGTACGGAAGAAGGGCTGGCCGGGATGGCCTTTCGCTCACGTCAAACGGTCTCACTCGCAACCTTTCCTGCCGAGCTGTTGATCAGCCCGCGTGATCGGATGTTGGCTGCCGGGTTCGCCACGTACTTTGCCGTGCCGTTGCAGACGCGCAGCGAGATTAAGGGTGTGCTCGAAATCTTGCAGCGCGCCTCGTTTACGCCTGATGAGCACTGGTGGACGTTTCTCGAAGCGCTGGCGATGCAGGCGGCGATTGCCATCGATACATCGACGCTGTTCGAAGAACTGCAACGCACGCTTGCAGAATTGAAACAATCCTACGATGCGACCATTGCCGGCTGGTCGCGCGCGCTGGATTTGCGCGATCACGAAACCGAAGGGCACAGTGAACGCGTGACGGAACTGACCCTGCGACTCGCGCGCCAGATGGGCGTGTCCGAGAACCAGATGGAGCATATCCGGCGCGGCGCCCTCCTCCACGATATCGGCAAGATGGGAGTTCCCGATCATATTTTGCTCAAACCGGGTCCGCTCAGCGTCGATGAATGGGCGGTTATGCGCCAGCATCCGGTCTATGCGTTTCGCTGGCTCTCTGCGATCCCCTTTCTGCAACCTGCGCTCGATATTCCCTACGCCCATCACGAACGCTGGGACGGCAGCGGGTATCCGCTCGGGCTGCACAGCGAGCAGATACCGTTTGCTGCACGCATCTTTGCCGTTGTCGACGTGTGGGATGCGCTGCGCTCCAATCGACCATACCGTTTAGCCTGGACGGAAGAACAGACAATCGCGTATCTTCGCTCGCTGAGCGGCACGCATTTCGATCCGCAGGTGGTGACCGCGTTTCTCGACATGATCGGGCGGGGAAGCAGGGAGTAGGGAGTGGGGAGTGGGGACGCCTTCGCACCTGCAACCCCTTATGCCTCTCGCCTCGCGCCTGTCTTCACCTTCATCCCCGCCGCCGTGCGACCGTCAGCATGATGTCGCTGCTCGCCACGAACGGGTCGAGGTCATACGAACCGTAGACTGCCTCGACGACAAATCCGGCGCGTTCCAGCAGGTGCTCGAGTTCGTAGCGGTAGAACCAGCGTAATGTCATGGGATGCACAGTGCGACGCACGCCGCCATTCCCGTCGAGTTCGTCGTACACAAACGTGACATCATTGATCTGCTGCGCCACGTCTGCCCGCTGTGCGACGAACTTGCACACGAGGACGCCATCATCGAGGCGAAAGGTGCGATCCAGCGCCAGTTCTCCGCCGCAGTCGGCGAGATTGCGTGCGTGCGGGTTGAACACATCGATGGCCAGCAACCCGTCAGGGTCAAGGGCGCTGCGGATGTGGTCGAGCGCCGTCAGTTGATCCTTCGTCGTCGTCAGGTGCATGAAACTGTTGAGCGCCACGATGGCCAGATGGTAGGGTCCGGGAGGCAAGGCGGATCGCGCATCCTGATGGTGCAGGGTCACGCGCGGAGCGACTCCGGCGGCGGCAACGCGCATCCGCGCTCGTTCGATCATGGCTGCCGACGAGTCAATGCCTGCAACCCGGAAGCCTGCCTGCGCTAGCGGGACAACCAGACGCCCGCTGCCGCACATGACGTCAAGGACGCGCCCGCCGGCGCGGCGCGCCAGTTCGCGGTAGAAGGGGAGATCATCGACAAAGCCGCTGTGATCGGCGTCATAAAACCGGGCGATGGCATCGTACTCGCTCATACTGCTACGGTACAACGCCGAACACGTACAGAGCAATCCCCACCAGCGCGATCAGTCCGGCAATGCCGATGATGACGCCAAGCGGACTGATGACCGGATCAAAGTGAGGTGCAGGAGGGAGCATCTGCTGGTCGGGCAATGACATCCGGCGGATCTGCGGGTCGTGCCATTCCAGATCAGGCGCTGACGATGGGAATGGCGAACGCACCGATTGCGGCAGGCTCGGAGCATCGTGGTAGGTCGATGGCTGGTACGACGATGGGAATGGCGAACGCACCGATTGTGGCAGGCTCGGAGCATCGTCATACCTCGAAGGTTGATAGGTCGAAGGAAATGGCGAGCGCATCGACCGGGGCTGTGACGCCGGACGGTCAACGGTGGAGCTGCTTTCGCTCCGACGGTTGATGCCGCGAATGATCGACACCAGCGCCCCCAGGATGACCAGCCCCAAAATGATGAATGGGAGCAGGTTTGGAGAGATGGGTACTGTGCCGCCAAGCGCGTTCCGCAATGTGTTGAGCAGCGGACCGCCGGCGATCACCGCAAAGAAGATGAGCCAGCCGATGATCGATCCCCAGTTGATCTGCGGTTGTCGTCGATGTTCGTCCATACACCTGTATTGTACACCACTCCAGGTGTTTGTGGGTTAGGGGATGTGAGAACCGAGAACTGAGAACTGAGAACCAAGAACCGAGAACCGAGAACCGAGAACCGGGAACCGGGAACTGAGAACCAAGAACCAAGAACTGAGAACCAAGAACCGAGAACCGGGAACCGGGAACCAGGGATCGGGAATTGGCATGTTCAACGGGTAAGATGCAACATGTACCCTCTTCAACCTGTAACCTTCCCACGTTCAATGTTCAACCCCTGCCCGCCTTCATTGTCTCTTGCAAACTGGAGTGCGCCGTGATCATCGTGCTGGACGACCAGGAGCAGCCCTTCGCGCAGCGAGATAAAGCCCGGCGGGTCGATTAAGATGTTGCTGACGCCGCGCGCGCGCTCGAAGTGCAGGGTGGCATCTTTAAGCGCATAGAACAGCCCACGGGTTGTAACCCCGCAGACAGTCGGCGTCAGCGGCAGGAGCGACAGTGTATCACCGCGTTGACCTTCGAGCGTCGCCTGGTCGCGCACGAGAAATAGGCGCTGCCGTTCATCGATCAGGCGCACCTGTCGCCCTTGCAGTTCTGGCATCGCCAGCATGGTAATATTGGCAAAGGTATGATCCCAGCGCCCGCCGAGGGCGCCAAGGATGTCGATACGTGTTGCGCCAAGGGCGGCAGCGTGGAGCAGCGCCAATTCCAGGTCAGTCTCGTCCTTTTCGCGCGGGAAGCGGCGCAATTCGACGCCATCGGCTGTGAGTGACGCCAGTTGCGCTGCGCTCAACGAGTCGAGATCGCCGATGACCAGTGATGGGCGGATGCCGGCGTCTGCCAGCGCGTTGGCGCCGCCGTCGGCAGCGATGATGAGATCGGCGCCGGCAAGCATCTCGCGGTACGGGTCGAGCCGTAACGACGGTGCGTTGGCGACAATCACCACATCCATGGCATCCCTATCCCACTCCGACGATCCGGTTGCGCAACACGCCGATCGAGTCAATCTCGGCTTCCATCACATCGCCGGGGCGCATGTACTCCGGCGGCGTGCGCCCAAGCCCAACCCCCGCCGGTGTGCCGGTGGCCACGATCATCCCTGGTTCCAGCGGCATACCGAGCGACAGGTGCTCGATGATCGCCGGAATGTCGAAAATCAGGTCTCCAGTATGGGAGTCCTGGCGGGTTTCGCCATTCAGTCGCAGGCGAATGCCAAGCCCTGCCGGATTGGGGATGTCGTCCGCCGTCACGATGCACGGTCCCATCGGGCAGGCGCGGTTGAGACTTTTGCCCTTGAAGAACTGTTGATGGCGGCTTTGCAGATCGCGTGCTGAAATATCATTGACGATGGTATACCCGAATACGTACTCCATTGCTTCGGCGCGCGGGATATTCATGCCCGCCTTGCCGATGACAAACGCAAGTTCGACTTCGTAATCGAGTTCGGTCGTCACCCTGGGATCGAGCGGAATATCGTCATCCGGTCCGCACACGGTATGTGCCGCTTTGGTGAAGAAAACCGGATACTCCGGCATCTTCGGCTCGCGCCCGCGCGCGCGGTATGACTCGATGGTGTGGGCGACATAATTCATGCCCAGGCAGATAACATTCTGCCGGGGGCGCGGGATGGGCGCGAGGAGCGTCACGGCGCTCAATGGAATGCCCGCACCGCGCTCAACGGCGGCGCGCGCAGCGTCCAGACCGGCAGGACCGGCATCGATCAGGCTCAACATATCAGGCGCTACGCTGGCGAGCGATACGACCTCGTCGCTGCGTAGCGCACCCAGGTGAACTCCCTCGCCGTCGCGGTAAGTCACCAGACGCATGGTTGTCTCCTCAGGAACACACAGGCGGATACGACGTTCTGTATAGTACCACAGAATGGAGGGAGGAGGCGCGAGGCGTGAGGCAAGAGGCAAGAGGGTGAGGCAAGAGGCAAGAGGGTGAGGCAAGAGGCGCGAGGCGTGAGGCAAGAGGCAAGAGGGTGAGGCAAGAGGCGCGAGGCGTGAGGCAAGAGGCAAGAGGGTGAGGCAAGAGGCAAGAAGGTGAGGCAAGAGGCAAGAGGGTGAGGCAAGAGGCAAGAGGGTGAGGCAAGAGGCAAGAGGGTGAGGCAAGAGGCAAGAAGGTGAGGCAAGAGGCGCGAGGCGTGAGGCAAGAGGCGCGAGGCGTGAGGCAAGAGGCGCGAGGCGTGAGGCAAGAGGCAAGAGGGTGAGGCAAGAGGCGAGGTGGCACGTAGAGACGTTGCACCGCAACGTCTCCGGGCGCGAGGCGTGAGGGGCAAAAGATAGAGCCGTTGCAGTGCAATGGCTCCGTAAGAGGCGAAGGTTGCGGGTTACAGGTGGGAAGGTTGCAGGTAGAGAGGTTGACAATAAGGGGGTGCGTGCAGTTCCACACCTGGCATCCCTCTGTGTCCTCTGTGGCTCGGTGGTTCAGAAATACAGGTGCGAAGGCGTCCTCACTCCCCACTCCCTACCGCTGACGATCGCGCTGATACAGTTGCCAGGCGGTCAGTGCCAGGCAGACGACCATGTATCCGAAAAGGATACCCCATCGCGAGAGCAGGTGTTCCGGTGTGAAGGTGTACTCTTCTGGCGGATTGGGTAGGCGCAGCATTCCCGGTTGCAGCGGCAGGTCATTGATATTGACCGAGGTACCGTAGGCGTCCATCGCCCAACGGCTGATCGTCAGCCAGGAGAAGACGCGCTGAACTGTGATGCCGTCTCCAAGGTTGAAAATGACCCCGGCAAAAATGATCTGCGGAATGAGCGCCAGCGGCACCAGTGAGATCGCCCGATCCGGCGTCGCCGCAAATGCTGAAATCGCCAGTCCCATCGCCAGACCTGCCAGCGACGTCAGCACGGCGGTAATGAACAGTTCCAGCTGGATCGGCAGTATCACCCCCTGTGCCGGGAACTGCACCTTCAGCCCCACCAGCGCCAGCAGCATGGCGCTCTGGAGAATAACCAGCAGCAGCAGCACGAGCACCTTCGACAGCACATACGGCGCGATGCGCAGATTCGCCAGGCGCTCCCGACGATAGATCGGCGCCTCTTTGGTGATCTCGCGCGCGGCATTAATAATGCCAAACCAGACGCCAACCGTCGCCAGCATGAAGAGCACCTTCTTGGCTTCGTTGGCAAAGGCGTTCTCGCCGACGATCGCATCCGCCTTAGCGACCAGCATCAAGAGCACGCCGATGATCGGCGCCTGAAGGAGCAGGATTGCCAGATTGCGCCGGTCTTGCAGCGTCAGGTCGAAGTATCGGCGCATCAGGATGCCAAATTGTCGCAATGACGAGACGCCCGGGCGCTTTGTGGCGCCGTTCCCTTCGGCGCTGCCCGCCACCGGTCCGGCCGGCGCTTCGGCCAGCCTCCCGGTTACATACGTTGAGAACTGCGGCGAAGCGCGGAACTTCATTTCCCACAACTCGGCGAGCGTTGGCATCGCCGGTTTGCTGTTGCCCGCCGCCTGCTGCGCATGATGCTGCCACGCTGCATACTCTGCCTGAAGGTCACGCTGCACAATCGCCCATCGTTCAGGATCGTTCGGATCGGCCGCCCCGTCGATGCGCGTGTAAATGTCGGCAAAATCGCCGCTCGACACGCCGAAGAAGTTGAGCGCCTCAGCCGGCGGACCAAAGAAGACCATGCGCCCGTCGGACATAAACGCCACGTGATCACAAACGTTGATATTGGCAGTTGCGTGGGTCACCAGGATAATCGTGCGCCCGCTGTCCGCCAGGCGACGCAGGGTGTACATCATCTTCTTTTCGAGACCCGGATCGAGACCGGAGGTGGGTTCGTCCAGGAAGAAGAGCGACGGGTCCGCCAGCAGTTCGGCGCCGATGCTGACCCGTTTGCGCTGCCCGCCCGACAGGTTTTCAATCGGTTTTTCGCGGTGGGGCGTCATTTCGACATCTTCGAGCACGCGATCAATCCGCTGGCGGATCTCGGCTGGGGCGGTATCGGCGGGCAGGCGCAGTTCGGCGGCGTATCCCAGCGCGCGCTCGACCGGTAGCGTGCGGTGGAGAATGTCGTCCTGCGGGACATAGCCGAGCACGGAACGGTAGGCGTCGAAGTTGCGGTAATAATCGTCGCCGTTGACCAGGACGCTCCCGTGGGTCGCCTGGACGAAGCCGGAGAGGGCGTTGAGGAGCGTGCTCTTGCCGGTGCCGCTGCCGCCGACAAGCGCCACGAACTCGCGCGGTGTAATCGAGAGCGATACGTCTTTCAGGATCATGCGGGTTTTGCCATTGCGCGACACCTCGCGCCACAGGTTGCGGGCGTCGATGCGCAACGCGCCGCGCTGGTCGTACTGGTCGAGGCTCTCGCCGGTGTACACCAGTTTGAACGCGCCGATCTGGATAATGTCGCCTTTGACCAGCGTATGCTCGGTGATGCGACGTCCATTGACGAACGTGCCGTTGGTGCTGCCCACATCGCGCAGCACATGCCTCCCGTTCACGCGGTCAATAACGGCATGCCTGCGCGACACCTGCGGGTTGTCGAGCAGGATCTCGCATCCTTCGCGCCCGACGGTGATCTGCGGGTCGGTCGGATCGAGCCGGTAACTGCGCGCAACCTCAGCTGCCTGCGGAGTCTTTGGCGCCTGCGGGTTGCGGTAGGTGAGCGTGACAAAATTACCGGTCGCCGGGTCGCCAATGCGCAACACGTCGCTGTCCGCCAGCACGTGCGGCGTATTGGCGGGCAACCGCTTCCCCTCGAAGAGCAGACCGTTGGTGCTGCCGATATCGACAATCTGGTGCGCGACGCCGTGCGGTTCGATGCGCGCATGGCGACCAGAGACGAAACGTGAGGTGATGACAATATCGTTATCGGGCGCGCGCCCAATGGCAAGAGATTGCTGACCAAGCGCAACTTCAAAGGTGCGCCCCACATCCTGCACGATCAGCACGGGTCCGGTGGCGGACGCCCCACCCTGTGATGAACCGCTGCCGATCATGGTCGCGTCAGGAGCGCCGCCATGCACGGCAGCGAATGCTCCCTGTGACAGGGATGCGGTTCGCTCAGGAGTGTTGCCGGGAGCGGCGGAAGAACGAGCAGTTGATGCAAGGGCAGCAGATAGCGGTGTATCCTGTGATTTCCCGCAGCGCGTACAGAACTTCGCCCCGGGTCGGTTCAATGGCGCGCCGCAGTGAATGCAGGTTGCAGGCTGTGACACAATGACCCTCCTGTCGGTAAACACGCGACACGATTGTAGCACGATCTGCGAGACTCCGGATGGGAATGGTCAGGACGGTCATGTCCGTTCGGGCGCTGCTCCTGGAATAGGCAGGACGACTGTGTGCGGCTCACTGCACTGCCGATGCGCCCTGTGCATGTTGTTTGACGCCTGCCGGTCGCTGTGCTATACTAGAGCAGTCGTGGTGCCTGTAGCTCAACGGCAGAGCGCCTGACTGTGGCTCAGGAGGTTGTGGGTTCGAGACCCATCAGGCACCCCACCTATGTCTCCTCGATGAGGAGACTTTTTTGTTTGGCGAAAGTACATCGCTATCGGGTAGCGACGTCGGTTTTCGTTGCTTTGCGCGCAGCGGAGGCGCCTGTGGACTATCTGGTTGTTTCCAATAATCGCACATTCATGATCAGTCATCACAACGGCGATATTCCCGTTGAGGACTCGCCGTTCGGTCTGTATTTCGAGGATATGCGCCACCTCAGCGGCTTTCAGGTGCGGCTGAACGGTCAACCGCTCGAATTGCTCGCTTCGAGCGACGAACACGTGTATCACGCGGTGTTTTTCCTGACTAACGGATCGCCCGGCAGCGAGGAGCAGGGCATCGACCGGCACACGATCGCCGTCCGGCGCGAGCGGGTGGTGGAGGAGACGGTGGTTGAACGCATCACCGTGACCAATCACAATCGCGCTTCGATTGAGTGCGACCTGACTGTCGAAGTGGCCGCCGATTTTGCCGATATGTTCGTGGTGCGCGGGTTTGCCGGCGGTCTGCGCGGTGCGATGGATCCGGTTGAGTACCAGGGCGATCGGCTGCGGTTCGTCTATCGCGGCGCTGATGATGTGGTACGCATAACCGACATTCACCTGAGCGCGGTCCCGGATACGGTTGATATTCTTGACGCAGAAGCGCCGCCGCCGTCTCCCGGCGCGCAGGGCGAAGGGGTGCGCCGCGCCTCGGCAGGCTCAGCGCACCGCCTGCGGCAACTGCCGACCCCGGCACGCGCGCAGATGCACTGGCGGATAGCGCTCGCGCCGCACGATGAGTGGGTCGTTGATCTGACGATTACACCTGCAACCAACCCGTCGGATCGGCAAAATAGCGGCGCATTCAGGTCGTTTGAGGCGGCGCTGGAAGCGGTGCGCGCGTCGTATCGGGCATGGGACGACGCAGCGGCGACGGTAACAACCGATAACCCGGCGTTCAACCAATTGCTGCGGCGCAGCAGCCACGATCTGCGCGCATTGACCGCGCAGTTTGACGATCACTCCCTGCCAGTGGCGGGTATTCCCTGGTTTGCGGTTCCCTTTGGGCGCGACTCGCTGATCGCCAGTTTTCAGGCGCTCTGGTTTCAGCCCGACCTGGCGCGCGGCACGCTGCGCTACCTGGCGGCGCATCAGGGGACGCAGGATAACCCCTGGCGCGATGAGCAGCCGGGCAAGATTCTGCACGAAATGCGCTTTGGCGAGCTGGCCAATACCAATAGTGTCCCGTTCAATCCCTACTACGGCAGCATCGACGCCACGCTCCTGTTTTTGATGCTGTTCGCTGCCACAGTGCGCTGGACCGGCGATATGAATCTGTATCACGAACTGCTGCCGGCGGCGTTCCAGTCCCTCGACTGGATGGATCTCTATGCCGATGCCGATGGTGACGGGTATATTGCGTTCGAGCCGCGTTCAACGGCAGGGTTGCGCATTCAGGGGTGGAAAGACTCGCGCGACTCGGTGTTGCACCCGGACGGAACGCCTGCCGAGCCGCCGCTGGCGCTGGTGGAGGTGCAGGCATACGCCTGCGCCGCCAGAACCTGGATGGCGGACCTGCTCGAACGCATGGGGGAGACTGACCGCGCTGCCGAAGTGCGCGCCGCTGCAACGGCGCTCAAAGAGCGGTTCAACGCTGATTTCTGGCTGGCGGACGAGGGGTTCTACGCGCAGGCGATTGAGGTCGGCAGAGACGCCATCCGTGAGATTACCAGTAATCCAGGTCATGCGCTGATGTGCGACATTATACCGCCGGAACGCGCCGCACAGATCGCGGCGCGTCTGACAATGCCCGATATGCTGTCGAGCTGGGGGGTGCGCACCCGCAGCGCCGCCGACCCGAATTACAACCCGATGAGTTATCACAATGGCAGCGTCTGGCCCCACGATAATTCGCTCATCGTGTGGGGACTGGCGCGGAGCGGGTTCCGTAACGAAGCCAATGACATTGCCGGTCGGCTGGTTGAAGCAGCAACGCATTTCCGGCTTCATCGCCTGCCCGAGTTGATGTGCGGGTATGACCGCGATCCCGACACGTTCGATGGTCCTGTGCCGTACCCGGTGAGTTGCCGTCCGCAGGCATGGGCTGCCGGCACAGGGTTGCTGATCGTGCGCAGCATCCTGGGGCTGGAGGTCGATGCGTTCGACAATACGTTGCGCCTGGCGCCGCACCTCCCACCATGGCTGTCGTGGATTGAAGTACAGAATGTGCGGGTTGGCGAGCGACGAGTCCACTTCCGGGCAACGCGCACCGGGGTGGAGATCATTGCGGATGGCGGGGTTGAGGTGCGCGTCGAGGGTTGACGCCATCGCGGGAGGCGCCCGGCGGCGGAAGCGACAGGCTACGAGTGCAACGCCCGTCTTCGCGGGTTTGACTGTATTCATCCTCATATGTCACGCCGGGTGGTCGTTCCGTCGGGCATTCCCACAGGAAGAGAGGGAGATGTTTAGATGTCCTGATGCCTCAAACAAGCAGTTCGACTTAAGGGCAGGCGGAAAAGTCCATCCTGGCGAGCCATGATCAATGGAGTTCAGGCGCAGAATATTCGTGCCCTTGCGCTTCTGTGTGCGCTTCTTTCGCACCGGGCTATTCCACCTCAGTTCTCAGTTCTCAGTTCTCAGTTCTCAGTTCTCAGTTCTCAGTTCTCAGTTCTCAGTTCTCAGTTCTCAGTTCTCAGTTCTCGGTTCTCAGTTCTCGGTTCTCAGTTCTCAGTTCTCAGCCGGTGTGCGCTTCTTTCGCAACGATCTATTCCACCTGTGCGCACCCTATCGCCCGCCGTTGCATGGCGGCAGCGGTTTCGGCGGCGCCGCGCTTGCCGAGCAGCAATGGCGGCAGTTCGACCTCGATGGCGTCCCAGGAACAGCGGATCGGTCGAGTTGGCGGGATGCCAGGCGCATTGCGGGCATACGTCGCGGCGGCTGCCAGCGCCGGGTCATCGGTGACTGCGGAGTTGCTCAGGGATGCGATGGAAGCCGGAAGCATACCCAGGTCGCGGGCAATGCGCGCCTGCCATGCCGGTTCGCGGAGGGTCGCCGCCAGCGCTTCCGCTTGCGCCAGGCGTTGACCATCGAGCGCCGCGCTGTACATCAGGTAGACGCCGGTGAGCGGCGCGGTCGCCGGTGTGCCCCGATTCGTCAGCGGCAGCGGCGCAATCCCCAACTCCAGGGTATCGGTCAATCCGCGGTAGCTGTCCAGTGCCCAATCGCCATCGATTGCGAGCGCCGCTCTGCCGCGCCGGAACAGTCGCGCCCCTTCGTCGTAGGTCGAGGGGGGCGTTGGACCATATCGCCGCGCGGTGCGCAGCAGTTCAAGCGCAGCGACAACGGTGGGTGCGTCGAGGGCGGGCATACCATTGGCGTCGAGCACTGTTCCGCCGGTGATGTCGAGCCAGAACGCAAACCAGCGCGCCTCGGTCCATCCGGCGACCAGTCCAAACCTTCCGCCACCGGTGTTGGCGCGCGCCGTGGCGATCAGTGTGTCGATGGTGCGCGGCGGATTCTCCACAAGTTTTTTGTTGTAGAGCAGCAGCAACCCTCCCTGTGCGCCAACCGGCGCGCCCCACTGCTGATCATCGGCGGTAGCGCCGGTGATTACGGCGGGCAGCGTGTCGTTGGGAGGCGTCGGTCGCACCGCCTGGATCAGCCCCATGGCGCGCAGGATTGCCAGATCGTTACCATCGCCCCAGATAACATCCGGCAGCGGTCGTCCATCGATCTGATCGACGCGCAGCCGCGCGATCATGGCGTCGGGGGTGCTGCTGCGGATGCGGATCGGCACGCCTGCTGCGGCGGCGGCATCGGTCAGCAGCAGCGTGAGCGCATCACGGTGCATTTCGTCGCCTGCCGCCCACACCGTTAGCGGCTCCGGCTCAGGAGTCGGTGTCGGCGGCGGAGTGGTCGTCGGTGCAGCAGTTGGCGAAGGAGACGGCGCTGATGTGGCAGCAGGCGTTGCGGCTGGCTCAGGCGACGGCGACGGCGGCGTGGCTGCGGGTTGACCGCAGGCTGCCAGCAGAAAAAGGACGAGGATGAGCACACGTGCAGAGAGCGCCATGGTCAGGTCAGCAGTTTCCACGACGCCTGCCATGCGCTGCCGTAGCGCTGATCGAGTTCGATGATCAGCGGAACCATGCCATCGAGAATGCGCGCATTGTGCAATACGCCGCAATCGACCGGTCGAAACCCAAGATCGGTGATCAGCCCGGCGACGATGCGTTTATCGTCCTCATCGTCCCCGGCGAACAGCACATCGCGCTGGACGCCATCGGCATTCAACGGCGCAAGGAGCGTCGCCGCGAAATTGGTCTTGAACGCGGCAACGACGCGCGCACCCGAACCAATCGCGTCGCGGGTGATTTCAGCGCCAGCGACGCGATTGTCCGGCAAATGATCGAACGGGTTCGAGATATCGATCACCAGGCGCTCGCGCAGCACATCGGCGTGGGCGCGGCAGAAAGGCGCAACCTCGGCGTATGGCAGAGTGATGACGGCGACCGCCGCATCACTCTGCGCCTCGTTGTAGGCGGCCACCTGCGCACTGGGGATGGCGGCGATCAGATCGGTCTTCTCAGCGGGAACGCGCGAGCCGAAGATAATGGAATGACCGGCGCGCGCCCATCCTGCGCCCAGTCCACGCGCCATTCTTCCCGTACCAATCAACGCAATCGTGGTCATGTCGTTCCTCCTGTCGTGTGAGACCATTGCCGCGCCTCTTCCAGCAGGCGTGTGTGCAGCGTCGGCGGTGTCGGGATGCCTGCGGCATCGAACGCCAGCAGAACGCTTCCGGCGACCGGCGGCGCCTCCAGCGGCGCCACACGCGCTTCTGGCGCGCACAATCGCACCTGTGCGGCAAGAGCATCGATCAGCAGCCGGTTCTGCGCACGAAAGACGCCTCCCGCCAGCACCACATCGAACACTTCGTGCTCAAGCGCGAGTTTGTGCGCAACCGCAGCCGCCGTTTTCCCCAGTTCCTCGCCTGCCCATTGCACGATGCGGCGGGCAACCTCATCACCCGCATCGGCTGCCGCAAACACCAGCGGCGCCATGCGTCCATCAGGCAGCGGGGCAGCGCCGCGCGACACCCGTTCGACCAGATCGGGCACGTCAGCCGCACCATACGCCTGTACAAAAGCGTCACTCAGTGTCGTCGCCGGTCCACGCCCGATCCAGGCATGCCCAATCGCGCGGGTCGCTTCCCACACCAGTCCAGCCGCGCCGTTGAAATCACCCCAGTGCGCCCCAAGCCCAAAGGTGCGGAAGGTGGCGCCGCTGCGGTTGCGTCCGGCGACAGTCGAGCCGGTTCCGGCGATCACCACCACGCCGCATCCATCGGCGGAACCGGCGCGGAGCGCGCCAAAAGCGTCATTGACCAGTGTGCAGGGGCCGGGCAGTTCCAGGCGGGCAATTACCGGTTCGAGCCGTGCAACGTCGCTGTCCCAGTCGAGACCCGCCAGCGCGTATCCGGCGGCGATAATGTCGTTTCTCGTCTTGCCGGCTGCGCGCAACGCCGCATCAATTGCCTGCGCATATGCAGCGAACGCGCCATCGAGACCAACCCCCTCCCAGTTGCCCGGTCCGCTCGCGCCGCCGCCGACGACACGCCCGTTCAGGTCGGCAATCAGCGCGTGTGTTTTCGTGCCGCCCGCGTCGATGCCCAGCAGATACCCATCGCTTAGAGCATTCATCGGAGAAACAACTCAACCACCGGCACGGTCACGCGGGGCTTGACCACCGGCAACTCCAGGGTCAGCGCATCAGCGGCGGTCGCGGCAATGCTCCATTCTGTGTGTTTGCCCGGTTCGAGCAGCCGCACCTCGCTGGCGTCGTTGAGCAGTTGCGCATACTCCACCCTGCCCGCCATCCCATCGAGGTGCAGATGGCGGAAGGGCCAGGAGAAGATGTGGAGATAGAGGCGCTTTCCATTCTGGGTGAAACGGCAGTCGGTCGGCGCAGTGAACTCACTCTGGGTGCAGCCGTAGATCGAGCGGCTATGCAGACGCATCCAGTCGGCATAGACCTTGAGCGCGGCAAGCGCCCGATCATCGAACGTTCCACGCGCTGTCGGACCGGCATTCATCAACAGGTTCCCGCCGCATGCCACAGAGTTGATCAGCATCTGGATCAGTTGTTCCGGGCTTTTCCAGGTCATCTCATCGCGGTGGTACCCCCACGAGCCGCTGAAGGTCTGACATGTTTCCCACACGACCGGTTCGCCATCGACGTGAACCCACTCACGCGGCTGGAACTGTTCCGGCGTATGCACATCGGCAAACTCAGTGGGCAGGTCGAGGCGGTTATTGACAATAATATCAGGCGCCAGATCGCGCACCAGGCGCAGCAGCGCCTCGCTTTCCCAGTCGGCGCGCCCCTTGCCGGGCAACCCACGGTACTCGCGATCAGGGTAGGAAAAATCGAACCAGATGATATCCACCGGTCCGTAGCCGGTGAGCAGCTCGCGCACCTGGTTACGCATATATGCGGCACAGCGGTGCATGTCACGACCGGCGTTCAGTTGGGCGACATTCGGATGATCGCGCAGCGGATGGTAGATATCGATCAGAAAATCGGGGTGATGCCAGTCGATGAGCGAATAGTAAAATCCAATGCGCAACCCTTCGGCGCGGAACGCCTCGACGAACGGCTTCAGCAGATCGCGTTTTGCGGGGGTATTTGGCGCTTTATAATCGGTGTACTGCGAATCCCACAGACAGAACCCCTCGTGGTGCTTGGTTGTAATCACCACATACCTCATCCCCGCCTCACGCGCAACGCGCGCCCACACGCGCGGGTCGTACAGATCGGGGTCAAAATGGTCGAAGTAACGCTGGTAGGACTCATCAACGATCTTTTCGCGGCTTTTGACCCACTCGTGGCGTGCGGCGAGGGCATACAACCCCCAGTGGATGAACATACCGAAGCGGTCGTGCACGAACCAGGCAGTGTCGCCGCGCGTCGGCGCCGGTGTCAGCATCGTCGTCTCCTGTAAGTTGTGGATGGTGCAACGTCAGTATCCTGCTGTCTTATCGACCGCATTGAGCAGTGGTTCACCCTTCAGATAGCGGCGCAGGTTTTCGAAGAACAGATCGATCATGCGTTCGCGGGTGCGCGGTGACGAGTAGGAAATATGCGGCGTAATCCAGACATTGGGCGCCTTCCAGAGCGGGTGGTCGGGAGGCAACGGCTCGACCGGCAGGGCATCGAGCGCCGCGCCGGCGATTCGCCCGCTGTGCAGCGCCTCTAGCAGCGCATCGGTATCGACGATCTGCCCGCGCGCGATGTTGATCAGGTAGGCGCTCGACTTCATGCGCCGGAAAGCGTCGGCGTCGAACATCCCGCGAGTTGCGGCGGTCAGCGGCGTCGCAATGACGACATAATCCGCCTGCGAGAGAAGGTCGCGCCAGCCATGTTCGCCGACCATCAGATCGACTCCATCGGTCGGTTGGGGGTGGCGGCGGCTCGCCAGGACCCGCATCCCGAAGGCGCGCGCCCGTTTTGCGACCTCGGCGCCGATATTGCCGTAGCCGATAATCAGGAGGGTATGATCGAACAGTTCGTCGCACGAAATGTTTTCGCCGCGCTCCCACTCATCGGGCGCCAGCGCCTTGAGGTCGAAGGCGCGTTTGACGTGGTTCAGCATGTACATCAGAACGAACTCGGCGATGGGGATGGCATGCGCCCCCGCCGAGTTCGTCAACACAATGTCGCGTTCGAGGATTTCAGGAATCAGGAGGTGCTCAACGCCGGCACTCGGCGTATGGATCCAGCGCAGGTTCGGCGCCGCCGCCAGGACGCGGCGCAGCGCGCTGACCGGCGTCCACCAGCGGAGCAGCATCGTGACATCGCGGACATCACTCTCCGGTTCGCCGGTATTATCGAAGCGCACCACCTCCAGATCGGGCGCCATCTCCGCCAGGCGTGGTTCGATCAGGGGCGCGAGAGCCTGCGGAATGAGCAATTTCATGCATACCTCACAGAAAGATGACCGTCGCCGCTCAACTGACCGACTCGCCCGGTTTCAGATCGAGCACGGTCACGTCCACGCCGAAGGCGCTACAATGCTCACGGAGTTGATCCGGCGTCCCGTGCAGAATCGGGAAGGTGCCGTAGTGCTCCGGGATGGCGAACTTCGGTCGAATCAATTTCAGCGCATAGGCAGCCTGCATCGGGTCCATGGTAAAGTGATCGCCAATCGGCAGGATAACCAGTTCAGGGCGATACAGATCGCCAATGATCTGCATATCCATCGTCACCGCGGTATCGCCGGTGTGATAGATAACGAACCCATTCTCCATGCGCAGCACATAGCCAGCTTCCGTCCCCATCGGCACAATCACGCCATTGTCGGTAAAGGTGCTGCTATGGGTCGAATGGGTCATCGTGGCGCGGATGCCGGCTACTTCGACCGTGCCGCCTTTGTTGAACCCGACCAGGCGATCCTGGCTGACGCCTTTCGATGCGATCCAGCCGGTAATATCGAACTGCCCGACGATGGTGGCGCCGGTGTCGTTGGCGAGCGCCAGAATATCGGCAATATGGTCAAAGTGCCCATGGGTCAGGAAGATGACATCGACCCCTTCGCTTCGCACCCGCTGTTTCCATTCATCGGGACAGGAGGGATTGCCATCCACCCAGGCGTCGATCAGAACCTTCTTCCCTCCAGGGGTCTGGATGTGGAATGTTGCGTGTCCAAGCCAGCTGATCGTTGTGTCACGACCAATTGTTGCCATCACACTCCTCCTTTCCGCATATGAGGGTGGCTTGAGGCGTACCTGAGACAACTTGTTTACCAGCGTCGCCGCGCGGCGATGGGTGTGGTTCTGAAATTGCGTCATCTGGCGCAAATAGTATAGCACAGGTTGAGGAGAGGCGAGAGGCGAGAGGTGAGGGGTGAGAGGCGAGAGGGGTTGCGGGTTGAAGGCGCCCTTGTGGTGCTTATTTGGAAGATATTGTCCCTAACCCCTCCCATAATGTTCTTGCCCGATGCTGGAATACGAGGCTATAATCGTGAGTGTTGAGAGCAAGCCAGTAGTGGAAGAGACACCTGATGAGCCCATTTACAAGCTTCCTCTCGTGCTTGAACCGCAACCAGAAGGTTATACGGTAACCTCTCCTGTACTGCCCGAATTAGTGAGTGAGGGAGACACGATCCAGGAGGCGCTCCATAATGCAAGCGATGCTTTGCAGGCTCTTCTGGAGGGTTGGGAAACGTTGGGGCGACCAATACCCGCCGTTTTACAGCCCTCTCCTCCGGAAGCGCCCATTTGGGTCGAAACTATCGTGGCAGCGCCATGAAGTACCGTGAGATAGCTGCCAGATAGAGAGATCTGGGCTACGAAGAAGTTCCGCGAAAGAGCCAGGGTTCGCATCTGGCATAATCCACGCACAGGACCGATTGCTCCGCTACCAGATTGGGGCTCAAAAGATGTCAAGATGGGCGCATTACGGGCATTCTTGCAACAGCTGGGCATTGAGTTGGATGAGTTCCAAAAGCGATAGTCGGACGAAGGCATGAGGTTGAAAGATTGTAAGGTGCGAACGTTGAACGTTGAACGTTCAACGTTCAACGTTCCAACCCCCTACGCCGCCGCCAGCGCCTCGCGCAACTTGCCGACGACCATGCCCTCCGGCGCGGCGCCTTCGATGTGCACCACATCGTCGATGACCGTGCGCGGCACGCCCATCACCTCATAGCGCTCGCCGAGGTCGGGGAACTCGGTGACCTCAACGACATCGGCGCTGATCAGCGGGCTGGCATACGCCAGGCGGTGCGCCAGCACCCCGGCGCGCGGGCAATACGGGCACCCCGGCGTCACAAAGACCTGCAGGTGCATCGGTTGCTTCAGTTCGTTCAGGAAACTGCGCGTCGCTGGTTGCAACTCCACCGTGTCGCTGCCGACCATCCGCAGCGCTTCGAGCAGGGTTACGAACTCGTAGCCGCTCGGAATGCCGTAGAAGCGCACACCATAGTTCTGCGCCTCTTCGCCGCCGAGGATGACGATGGCCGGCGCCTTGTCGACGCCCAGTTCGGCAGCGCGCGCTGCGTCTGCCTCCAGGTCGTATTTCTCGACGCGCAGCAACGCATGGATGCCTGCGACTTCCTCGACCAGTTCGCCGGTCACATCGCACAACTCGCAGTTCTCCTTGCTGCTGAAAAAGGCCATCGTCACCGGTCGCTTCAGTCCTTCGTCGAGTTGCTCGCGGACAACTTTCCGGTCCTTATCGTTCAAGAGCGCCATTGGGCTTTCCTCCTTTGTCCATCGGTTATTCTGCGAATATGATGGAGAAACTGCGGCAAACGTTACATCAACCGTGCAGCGCGGGCAGGAAGACCGCCGGGCTGCGCACCAACAACGGGCTCTGGCTCTTGAACGCTTCAGCATACGCCACGCCAAAGAGGCGCCCGATGTACGCATCCTCCGCTTCGTACAGGGTCAACAGGCGGTCGTGCCCCTCTTCGACCCTGAAAATCGAGCCGTACTCCGCCAGCGCCGCGCGTTTGCGGTCGTAGGTGGCGCTGACATCAACGGCAAAGGCGAAGTCGCGACCCCATGGCGGCTCCATCTTGCAGTGCGGGTAGAAGAGCCGATCGACCGCCCAGGGGTGCGTGTCGCCGAGCGCCTCCCCGCCTGGCACGCGATCCCAGTGGTCGAGGCGCGCGTAGAACACGGCGGCGCTCACCAGGCTGCCAACCGCCGCGTGATCCGGGTGCACGCATGCGTCGGTGGTCGCAAAAACGAGCGCAGGGCGATGGATGCGGATCAGGCGAGCGACTTTGAGGCGCAGATGGATCGTATCGGTGATCAGGCGGTCCTGCCCGTCGAGAAACAGGCGATCGGCGCCCAGATGGGCTGCCGCGCGGCGCGCCTGTTCGGCGCGGACCCCCGGCGCCGCAAAGTCGCTCGGTTCGCCATCGCACAGATCAACCAGCAACACCCGTTTGCCCTGTTCCGTCAGCAGCGCAATCGTGCCGCCCATCTGCACTTCGGCATCGTCGGGGTGCGCGGAGATGACCATGACATCGCATGGCATGGTTCGCCCCTTTCCATCGCGAGGACCGATCTGGTTATGGATACGATGCAGGAAGGCGGTTCATCGTTACGTCGCCTTAGTGGTATAATTGCTCTTCCTATCCGGCGATATGGCGAGAAGGAAAGGAGACCGGCGATGGGAGGGTGGTCGGAACTGGACGCGGTGTACCCGCCGGGCGCCCTGACGCCTGGCGCGGCGCTGGTGACGGCGCTGGCGCATCTGCACGGCGCGACAAGTCTGTACGACGAGAATGGCAACCTGGCGCACTTTGTGCCGGATGCACGGCGCGGTCTGGCGCTGGACCGCGATCTGCTCGACCGGATCGAGCAGTATCTGGCGCGCGTTTCGTTCGATGATTTCGTCCGTGAAGCGCGTGAGCGGCTCAACCATCAGCAATTGCGCTGCCTGGCGCTCAATCTGCTCGACGCCGTGCTCGCCGCCGGTGAACGCCCCGAAGCGCATCCGCGCTACCGCACCCTGATCGAAAGACTTGGCATCACTGCCGAGATGATCGACCCCTACCGGTACGCCCTTGTGTTGAAGAACGACCTGAGCGTCTTTCCGCAATAAATGACCATTCCATCGTCGCAGCGCAGCGCGTTTGCCGCACGGACATTCGCGGCGTTACGTTACCGCAACTATCGTCTCTGGTTCTTCGGGCAGATGGTATCGCTCTTCGGCTCCTGGATGCAAACCACTGCTCAGGGCTTTCTGGTCTTCCAACTGACCGGTTCGCCCGCGTATCTGGGATATGTGGGGTTTGCCGCTGGCGTTCCCGCGTGGGCATTGACCCTCTACGGCGGCGTGGTCGCTGACCATGTGCCGCGCCGCACCCTCCTGATAATCACGCAAACAGCGCAGATGGCGCTAGCGTTCGTGCTGGCGGCGCTCGTGTTCACCGGCATTGTGCAACCCTGGCATATTGTCACGCTCTCGTTCCTGCTGGGGGTCGCCAACGCCTTCGACGCACCGGCGCGCCTGGCGTTCGTGCGCGAACTGGTGGACAAAGAGGACCTGACGAATGGCATTGCGCTTAATGCAACCATGTTCAATTTAGCGACCACGACCGGACCGGCGATGGCTGGAGTGACCTATAACCTGGTGGGACCGGCGTGGTGTTTCATGCTCAACGGCATCTCATTTCTGGCGGTGATCGGCGCGCTCTGGCGTATGCGGATCGCGCCGAAGCCGGTTACGCCGCGCAGCGCCTCGGCGTGGCGCGACCTGCGCGAAGGATTGAGTTACATCCTGCACGAACCGGTGGTGCGCACATTGATTGCACTGGTGGGGGTGACGAGTTGTTTCGGCATTTCGTTTGCGACACTCTTTCCAGCGTGGGCAGTGCGCATTCTGGGGGGCGACGCAACCACGACCGGCCTCTTGCAGTCGGCGCGCGGTCTGGGGGCGCTATTGGGCGCGCTGCTGATCGCGTCGCTTGGGCGCTTTCAGTTCAAAGGGTGCCTGTTGACTGTCGGCACGTTTGCGTTTCCGGCGCTGCTCATCCTGCTGACTTTCACGAACTGGCTGCCGCTGACCCTTGCGATCCTGGTGGCTTCCGGGTTGGCGGTGATCCTGGTTATGAATCTGGCAAATGCTCTAGTGCAGACGCTGACGCCCGACGCACTGCGTGGCCGGGTGATGGCGGTCTACAGCATGGTCTTTTTTGGGATGATGCCCATCGGCGCACTCTGGGTCGGGCTGATTGCTGAGCAGGCGGGCGAACCGGCGGCGGTTATCAGCGGGGCGCTGGTGGTGCTTGGGGCTGCGGCGCTGATGTTTGTCGTCGCGCCGAGGATACGGGGGTTGCCGTGAATAGGGGTTAGGAATTAGGGGTTAGGAGTTAGGGATTAGGAGTTAGGAATGCTTTCCCACCTTCCCGCCTTCCCACCCTCCCACCTTCCCGTCTTCCCGCCTTTCCGCCTTCCCGCCTGCAACTCCTCTTGCCTCTTGCCCCGCGCCTCACACTCAAATGACAAAACTGCAATGCTACTCAGACGGGATCAGTATTATGATCCAGACGGCGCATTCTCCCCTGCATCATTGCCACGCCGTCTTGTTGTCGCCTCAATCAGAAAGGAGGGACTGTCGTGAAACTCCTTGCTCGCCTAGTCGCGTTGCTGCTCGTGGCAGTCGCTCTCACGATGTTTGTGCCAGCTGCCCCGGCACAGGCCACCGCGACCGCCTCATCGCCACGGATTACGTATGTCGCCCTCGGTGACTCGCTCGGCTTTGGTCTGTGGGATTTCAGTCGCGGCGGGTATGTCTATCGCTATGGGGCGATGCTCGCCGCCGATACCGGCGCTACGGTTTCGCTGATCAACCTCAGCGTTCCGGGATGGACGAGCAGCGATCTACTAAATGCGCTGCGCACCAGTTGGACCTTCAGGCTGTCGGTTGCTTCGGCGCGGGTTGTGACGTGGGACATCGGCGGGAATGACCTGTTGCGCGCCCGCGACCGGTATATCGCAGGCACGTGCGGCGGTCTCGACAATCAGCAGTGCCTGAGAGACGCCGTAACAACATTCAGTGGCAACTGGACTGCGATTGTGCGCGAGATTTTCATGCTGCGCCGCGGTCAACCAACAGTCTACCGCACGATGGACCTGTACTACCCATTTGTCGCTCAAGACGCCGCCAGTGGACGCCTGGCAACGTTGCTGCCGTACCTCCAGCAAACGAACGCCATCATTAACTCGACAGGGTGCGGCGTCAAGACGGCGCAGGTCTATCAGGCGTTCAATAGCAGTTACACCGCTCCTCGCCAGCCATCGCTGTATCTCTCATTCGACGGCTACCACCCGAATTCGGCAGGGCACGCGGTGATCGCCGGGCAGCTGCGCGTGCTAGGGTATGAACCGGCGATGGCTACTACGTGCCCATAAATTGACAGGAGTTACGCGGTAGCGCCTTTTTGACTCTGCCAGAGCCTGCGGCAGCCCGCCGCACCGCCCGGTGCTGAACCGTCGGGCTGAGCATACGAAGGGCGCGGGCGTTCACGTCCGCGCGGGCGCGCCTGCCGGGAACGCGATGGTTCCTGACCATGCCTGCACCCCGGCTCGTCCTGTCGATTGACAATTCTCCCCGGCTATGCTACCTTGCAATGGCGTTTTCTCGCGTTCTGACGGTAGCCGGGGAGGTTTATGGCAACCCTCGCAATCAACGGCGGCGCACCGGTGCGCACCCGTCCCTGGCCCCGCTGGCCGCAGTGGGATGCGCGCGAAGAGCGACAGGTGCTCGATGTGCTCCACAGCGACGATTGGGGCGGATTCGCGCCGGTTGTCGAAGCATTCGAGCAATCGTTCGCGCGGCATCATGGCGCTGCATTCGGCATTGCTGCGGTCAACGGCACGCAAACGCTGGTCGCTGCGCTTATGGCGGCCGGCATCGGTCCCGGCGACGAGGTGATTGTTCCTCCGTACACCTTTATCGCCACTGCATCGGCGGTGCGACTGGTCGGCGCCACCCCGGTATTCGCCGACATCGGGGCGGATACCTACAACCTCGATCCAGGTGCGGCAGAAGCGGCGGTCACATCGCGCACACGGGCGATCATTCCGGTACACTTCGCCGGTCACGCGGCGGATATGGACCGCCTGACCGCGCTGGCGCAGCGTTACGGCCTGCTGCTGATCGAAGACGCCGCGCACGCGCATGGCGCCTCGTGGCGCGGTCGCATGTGCGGGTCGCTGGGCGATGTGGGATCGTTCAGTTTCCAGAGCAGCAAGAATATGACGGCCGGCGAGGGCGGTGCGTTGACAACGAATAATCGGGCGCTTGCCGATGCCATCCGCAGCCGCGTGAACCAGGGGCGCGCCATCGGCGGCGCCTGGTATGAGCACCCGAATCTGGGCACGAATATGCGCCTTTCCGCCTGGCAGGCCGCCGTGCTCCTGGCGCAACTCGAACGCCTCGATGAGCAGACCGACCGGCGCATGGCGTGCGCGCGCCGCCTGAACGCATTCTTTGTCGATGTCGAAGGCATGCAGCCGATGCGCTGGGACGCGCGCGCCGACCGGCATGCGTTCCATCTGTATATGGTGCGGTACGATGAACGCGCCTTTGGCGTGCCGCGCGATCGGTTCGAACAGGCGCTCGAAGCCGAAGGCATCCCATGCTCGACAGGATACCCCTTCCCACTCTACCGGCAGGAGTCGCTCGGTCCGACGTTCGCACGCGCCGGCGCCTGCCCGAACGCCGAGCAAGCATGCCGCGAAGCGATCTGGCTGCCCCAATGGCTGCTGCTCGCCGATCCCGCGGAAATGGACGATGTGGCGGCTGCAATCATCAAAATCCGCGATCACAGAGATGAACTGCGCCATGTGGTTTCCCACTGATCAGTATCCAAAACTGTGCGCCATTGACATTCGCCAGGTGATGCACGAGGGACGGCCTTCGTTGCTGTTGCGCGATCCGCTTCAGATTGCGGACCGCTTCCTGGTGATTTCTCAGGGACTCGGGCCGGTGTTGCTGTTCTGCAATGGAAAACATCACCGCGCCGCTATTGCCGGGAAACTGAGCTCGATGCTTGGCATACCGGTCGATATTGCGCTGATCAACAACCTCGTCGATGCGCTCGACGAAGCCTTATTGCTGGACAATCTGCGTTTCAGGGCAGCGCATAAGCGGGCGCTCGAACGGTATCGCGCCGCGCCATTTCGCCCGCCAGTGCTGACAGGGCAGTCGTACCCGGCCGATCCAGCGGAACTCCGCCAGTTGCTCGATGATTTCGTTGCGGCAGCCGGTCCGGTGGCCCCGGCGCCGCCAACCGGTCGCGGCGTGCTCAGCCCGCATATCGATTACGCGCGCGGCGGTCGGGTGTATGCGCAGGTCTGGCAGCGCGCTGCGGCAATGGTGCGTGCGGCAGAGGTCATCATTCTGATCGGTACCGATCACTACAGCCCCGAACCGGTCACGCTGACACGCCAGCAGTACGCGACGCCCTTCGGCGTTTTGCCAACCGATGAGGCGATTGTCGCGGACCTGGCGGCAGCCCTTGGGGAGGATGCCGCTTTTGCGGGTGAATTGTATCACCGTGTCGAACACTCGCTTGAACTGGTAGCGGTGTGGTTGCAATACATACGCGGAGATGCGCCTTGCCCGGTTATTCCCATCCTGGCAGGTTCATTTGCACGCTACATAAACGGCGGCGATCCGGCGACCGATCCACGGCTCAAGGCGCTGATCACAACCCTGCGTCGGGTCATGGCCTCCCGGCACGCACTGGTGGTCATCTCCGGCGACATGTCGCACGTCGGTCCGGCGTTTGGCGGAGCGCCGCTGAACGACACCGATAAGGAAGCATTGCGTCACGCCGACGATCTGGTGATCGACCGTATGCGCGCCGGTGATGCCGCCGGGTTCTTCCGCGTCATTGCCGACGCCGGTGATCGCCAGAATATCTGCGGGCTGCCTGCCGCCGACGTACCTCGCGCTGCGCCTGCTGGACGCCGTTGAAGGCGAGCTGGTCGGGTATGCGCAATGCCCGGCGGACGACGAGGGTACGTCGGTGGTGTCGATCTGTGGGATGGTGTTTGGGTGAGCGGCGCGAGGGGAGAGGCGCGTGGCGCGCGCGGGAGTCGGTCTGTGGGATGGTGTTTGGGTGAGCGGCGCGAGGGGAGAGGCGCGCGGCGCGCGCGGAAGTCGATCTGTGGGATGGTGTTTGGGTGAAAGGTTGCACGTTGAACGTTTTCGATTACACGAAGGGATCACATAAAGGAGCGGAGGCGCAAAGGGTTGAAGGGGAGAAAACGTAGAAACGTAGAGAAGTGATATGCCGGACATACGACCCATTATTGGAGTCATCGCTCTGATCCTGGCGCTTACAGGATGCAGCACCATACCGCTACCCGGCATCGGCGGCGCGCCGACGGCAGTCGAGCAACCGACGCTTCCGCCCGATACCGACACGCCGGTTATTCCTCCGACCGACACCGCCACACCGCAACCATCACCAGAAACGACTCCAACCGGCGCCGCGACAGCAGTCGCTGAAGCGCCATCACCCACGGCAACCGCGCCTGAGCCGACCGACACCGCTACACCGACATCATCACCCACGGCAACCGCAGTCGCGCCAACCGATACACCCGGACCGACGGAAGAACCGTTGTACCTGCAACCATCGCCGATCCCTGGTCTGCCGACGGCGCCGCCGCCGACCGACACGTCAACCCCAAGCGCAACTCCGACTGCGACTCTATCGGCTTCACCGACGCCGGATGTGAATGTGACGCCATCGCTAACCCCAACCCCCACCTATCCGCCGGTGCCGATTGTGTCGTCGTTGCGCGGCACGGTGGCGAATCCCGGCAACGTGCGCGCCGATCCGAATGTCAGCGCAACGCCCATCGACCGCGTCAACCAGGGTGAAGAAGTGCAACTCCTGGGGCGCAGCGACAACGGACGCTGGTATCTGGTGCTGACCGTGCGCGGCGTGGCCGGGTGGGTCAGCGCCACGTTGCTGAACGTGCCGCCGGAGACTGCCGCGCTGGTGCCGGTCAACCCCGACATTGCGTTGCCGACGCCGCCAGGCGGGACGCCGTAGCAGGCTTCTCATCAACAGGAGTTACGCGGTCGCCTCACGGACGAGCCGCGTGATGGCTCTTTTTGCTTTCGGCAGAGCGGTACGCGTCTTCTTTTGTGGTGCGGCGGCTTTGCCGCCGCACCGCACCACTTTGATCGGGAACGCCACGCTGCCGCAGGCTCTGGCGAAGCCAGAAAACGCGCCACCGCGTAAGTTCTGTCATCAAGCGATCAACCAGGTTGGCGCTGGCGTCAACAGGCTCAGCCGGCGCCTGCCAGGTCCGAGCATGAATTGTCAGGAAACGACGCTGCGGCTGCCAGCGATTGAAATCGCTCCTGGCGGGCCTGCGGCCGACCGTCCGCCTGCGCAGACGGGAACAGCAGCGTCCACGTAGGTGGACGCCCGGCGGAACACTTGCCCGGCGCGACTTCAGTCGCCAGCCAGGGCGCATTGCCTCAGGAACGCGCTTGCTTGCCGCCTGACAATGCATGCCTGCACCCACGCCTGCCCCTCCACGTTTGATTGTCCGGGTTCATGGGCACGGCTGCCTGAATACCCGGCATCACGTCATCATCGCCAGTTCCGAGCGAACCGTCTTGTACTGTCTGGCGTAGTCGCTCATCCCCTGGGGCGCAATGTTGACGACATCGACAAACCCCGCACGTTTCAGCATGCTGGCAACAGCGCCAGCACGAGTTCCACTCTCGCAAACCACGACGATGGCGCGGTCGGCGGGTAGTTCGCGCCATCGCTGCCCGATCTCGCTGAGCGAAATCAGGCGCACATCGGCAGCATCGCCAGGAATGACCCCTTTCTCCCATTCGAACGGTTCACGCACATCCAGAATGACCGCCTCGCGGTTCAGGGCGTAGCGATGGAGCGTCGCCAGATCGCCAATGGCGATCCGCTCGACCGGAAGACCGCTCGCCAGCCAGGCGTCGACCGGTTCCTGCACATACCCGACAACGGCGAGTCCCTCCTCAACGAACAGGTGCGCGGTTTCCTGCGCCAGCAGCGGAACGTCGCTAATGAAGAGCAGCGGCATATGGGCATCAAGCAGCATCCTGGCGCGCTCCACCATATTGCTCTTGTTGAACGCAATATTGATCGCGCCAACCGGATGACCGTCAGCGAAAGCCAGCGTCGGTCGCAGATCGATCAAGACCGCGCCGTTCTGCATTGCGTCATACGCCTGCTGAACGGAGAGCGCCGGCACATCGGCAGGCAGGTGGCGATGGTGATGCACAGCCGGACGGACTGCTTCAGCAGGGAGCGGAAGAACGCCGCGGTTCGTATTGCGGTGGCTGAGCACTGACTCGACCGCTTCACGCGGTACGACCCCGCTGAGTTCAACAAATTCCTGCACGTTGCGCGCCTGCAGCATCCAGTTGAAGCGCCGCTCGAACCCGATCGTGCTGATTGGTTTGCCGCTCATCTGCTTGCCGCCGCACGCGGAACCGCCATAGTGCGCCGGATAGATTTCGCAGTAATCCGGCAGTTCCAGCAGGCGCTGAATGCTGTTGAACATCACCTCCGGTCCGGTCAGCGGCAAATTGACCAGATCGGTGCGCGCCACATCGTTGATAAAGAGCGAGTCGCCGGTCAGGACCATCCAGGGCTGATCAGAACGCGGCGTATCGATGACGGCATACGCCATATGCTCCGGCGTGTGTCCAGGGGTATGGATTGCCCGGAGAATGACGTTACCGACCCGAATCTCGTCGCCGTCGCGCACGCGCGTGTGCGGGTAGTGAACCGATGCGCCAGTGATCTCATTCTCGATATCGTCTCGGCTCGGCGCATAGATCGTTGCGCCGGTCAACGCCGCCAGCGCCCGTCCGGTTGAGAAATAGTCGGCATGGAAGTGCGTCTCGACAACCGCTGTGATGCGCAACCCCCTGTCAGCAGCCGCCATCAGATACTCCTCAGGCGGCAAACCCGGATCGACCACCGCGCTCTCACCGGTCTGGACGCATCCAATCAGATACGATGCCGCCGAGATTGCCTCATTGAGAAATTGACGAAAGATCATGACATCCTCCTCAACGTATTACATGCGGCCGCGCAGCATGCCATTCCAGTACATGGCGGGCAAGCCATAGGCTTTCAACGCATACATGCTATAGCGCTCGCGCGATTGATCGAACGGGAACGACTCCTTCGGCGTCAACTGGTAGTCGAACTCCGCCAGGATCAGGCTGCCATATCCGGTCACCAGCGGGCAGGACGTGTACCCATCGTAGACGGCTTCGAGCGGTCGTCCTTCCATCGCGGCGACGAGATTCTCCGCTACAACCGGCGCCTGTTTGCGGATGGCCGCGCCGGTTTTCGATGTCGGCAGGTTGCTGCAATCGCCCAGGGCAAATACATTCGCGTAGCGGACGTGCTGCAACGAGAATTGATCAACCTCCACCCACCCGGTCGAAGCCGCCAGTTTACTCTGCTTGATGACATCCGGGCTGCTCATTGGCGGCGTGGCATGGATCATATCATACTGAACCGAGACCTGTTCACTGCTGGCAAGGTTCTGGAAGACCGCTTCCTTCCGACGATGATCAATTGCGACCAGTTCGTGCTGGAAGCGGGCCTCGATCCCTTTGCGCCGGTACACATTCGTCAGAGCGTCAGCATACTTCTTCACCGAGAAGATCCCGGCAGAACCAGAGAGGAACTGGATCGTCGACCGGTTCCGCACACCGGTGCGGCGGAAGTAATCGTCGGCAAGGTAGGCGATCTTCTGCGGCGCGCCACCGCACTTGATCGGCGTCGAAGGTTGCGTAAACACCGCCACGCCGCCCTTGAACGACCGGATATTCTCCCATGTGCGATCAACCGTGTCGTAGGAATAGTTGCTGCACACGCCATTCCGTTCAGCCAGCGCCTCCTGCAAGCCTTGCACCCGATCCCAGTCGATCTGAATGCCGAGCGCCACGACCAGATAATCGTAGGTGAGCGCATCGCCATTCTTGAGCAGAACCCGGTTCTGATCCGGCTCGAAGGCGCTGACATACTCCTGGATCCAGGTCACGCCTGCGGGAATGAAATCCGCCTCATTGCGCATCGACTCTTCTTTGGAAAAAACGCCGGCGCCGACGAGGGTCCAGAGCGGTTGGTAGAAGTGGTGGGCGCTCGGTTCGATCAAGGCGATTCGGGATGGATCGAGGGAGTTGACCAGGTGAGCTGCGACAGTCAGCCCCGCAGTGCCGCCGCCGGCAATCACAACAGGATAATGGTGTTGCATTGATGCCTCCTCTAGGCTTTGGTTTTACAACGGCTGCCAAACGATTTTGCAAACGCGAGGAAAAATCCGAGAGCGCGCTGAACGTCGGGATCACCCAGGGTGCGCAGCAACCCAAATGCCGAGACGGGGCGCGCAGCGCCGGCGCTGTCTGCCAGCGATTGGGCAGCGTTGCTGATCACGGCAACCGCCGAGTCTTCAAGAACGTTGGAGTCGATCAATGCTTTCGCCGCCTTCAAGCTTCTGCGCCCCAAATGCTCGATGTCAACCCCTTCTTCACGCAGACGCATCACCAGGTCGTCGCCGGTATCCGCCAGCATCGCAACCACGCCTGGCGCCTGTTGAACCAGTGCACCGAGCGTGGGGAGCATCTTCAGCAACGTATGGAGCGCCTCCACCGATTGCGGCGCCGTCAGTTCGGCGAGGAGGCGAAGCGTCTCCTTCGCCCGCTCATCGACGTCGATACCGGATTGTTTCAGGTCGTGCATCCATCCGTCGATGGTGTCGGTCATCATTGCCGCCATGGGCAATCCCTGCTGAATGAGCGTCTCGTAGCGATCGAAACGCTGTTCCATCCGCTCCAGTCTGGCGAGAATGAGCGCAAGGACGTCGGCTTTGCCATCGCCGTTCGGCGTAGGAAGGACGCCGTTGCCCGGCGGCGCTGCCACGCCTGTGATTGTGGATGTCAGGGTCGTCATCGTTCGTATGCTCCTTCGCGTGATTGATCATCGCTTCAGCCGCGCCATGGCGCGGTGCGCCAGCAGCGCCGCAGTCGCTCGCATCCGCTGCCTCCGCCGCCTGGCGCACGCGGAGCGGACGCCCCATGCAACGGCGCAGCCGCATGGCTGACGAGGACGGCGACAGGACCGAGTCGCAGTCGCTCGACCGTCGGGGATCGCTCTGGCAGATCGTTTGTCCATGGTTCTGCGTGCGCGGCGGGATTATGGTGAATGACAGTACAAAGAATATACCGGAAACTCCCGTCCTGTGGTATACTCTCTTTACTATCGCTGCTATAACCTGAAGTTATGCCATGCTGACCCTGCACAAACTCGAACTGTTTGTCTATGTGGCGCAGGCGGGCAGCATCAGCAAGGCTGCCGATCACTTCCTGATGTCGCAGCCGAATGTGAGCCAGCATATCCAGGATCTGGAAGCCGAGTTTGGCGAGCAGTTGCTGATCCGCAAACATCGTGGGGTCGAGTTGACGCCTGCCGGAGAACTGCTCGTCCAGTATGCGCAGGAGATCTTCAGGCTGGTGGCGGAGGCTAAACTGGCGATCACCGACGTGTCGCGCCTGAGCGAAGGCAGTCTGGCGCTTGCTGCAACGCCTGGTGTTGGCATTTATGTACTATCAGAATGTGTCGAACAGTTCCGTATCCGCTATCCGCAATTTACCGTCTCGATCAAGACGAGCACAACGTCCGAGGTGGTCGCCCAGGTGATAGAGCGGCAGTGCGATGTGGGCTTTATCGAGGGGGAGTTGAACGGCGCGCGCCTGCCGTCGCGCCTTGGCGTGCTAATCCTGGACAATGTGCAACAATACGTGGTCGTAAGCCAGGCGCACCCGTGGTGGAACGCAACATCATTGAGCATTCGGGCGCTCGATGATCAGCCGGTGATCCTGCGCCAGATTGGCAGCCAGAGCCGCACCTGGCTTGACGGAATCCTGAAGGATCACAATGTTCGCCTCCGGTATGCGGGTGAGTTCGACAACCCCGAAACGATCAAGCGCGCGTTGCTGGCAGGCGGCGCTTTTGCCATCCTGCCCGCCTATGTGGTGCGCCATGAAGTGGATCTCGGCGTGCTGCGCCTGTTGCCGGTGAACGATTGCGACCTGCAGCGCCAGTTGAAGTTGATCTGGAACCAGGAATGGCCCTTCTCACCCATCGCCCATGCGTTTTTGCAGCACCTGGCGCATGAGTATCCGGTCATTCGCTCCATGCTCGATTCTTCCGGTCGCCGCATGGCGAAGGCTGAACCATCTGCGCGCCAGGTGCGCGCCGTTTCCGGGGAGTGATTGGGCAAATCCCGCCCGCCCGGCGACTAAAGTCGCGGGCTCCTGCTGCGAAGCCCGCCTGCGCGGGCTCCCTCAAGCGATACCGGATTATGTTCTCAAACGCGCCTGTTGGACTCCGGCTGGCCACCCGCTTGCGCGCGGGAAAGCGTCGGCGCAGGTTGACGCCCGGCGCGCACGCGCCCCACGGCGCGGTTTCAACCGCCAGCCAGGGTATGCCGATCTTAATGCTTCATTAGCCCGCAGCTCAGCGGATGTGCAATGCGGCAGCGCAGGTATGCCGGACTCAAGCTATATATGCTGCTCGCGTCGCCGGCGCAGCAGCAGAATGCCCAGCAATCCCAGCAGACCGCCGAGTTTGAGCAGCCTGAACAGGGCATCGAGCAGCGTAAGACCGCCAATGACGGCAAGGAAACCGCCGAACCCCATGACAATCGTGGAAGGCAGCCAGAGCACCCAGGAGTCGATCATCGCCGACTGTGGCGTTTGCGGATCGTACAGCACCTCGACGGCATCACCCACGCGGTACGCTGGCGGGTTGCTGCCCGTGCCATCCTCGAAGCGAATCGCCTCGCCATTCGCCGTGCGAAATTCCACCACAGCGTAGAAGAACGTTTTGCGTTCCCCGCTCTGCGTTCGCGTCCGGGAAACGACATCGACGACAGTACCCTGCGCCTTGACCATTGAGGCGATTTGATTGTGCGTATGTGCGCGCCACGATTGACCCAGCCACAGAATGCCCAACCCAATAGCGACGACAATGACACCCGACAATAATCCGTAGAAAGGATTCCAGGTTCGCCCTCGCGCCTTCATACGGTTGCTTTCTTCCTCTGGTTGATTGTCCGACGACTCCAGGCGACTGCGGGAGATGAGGGAGCGACGCTGCTGACCAACGCGTCTCTCATCTATACCGCTGCAACGAACGCCGCGTTACGGTACCGGCGTCTCAGAACTCCCACCAGACCCAGTGGTACGACGTGGCTGGCGTCGGGCGCGGCGGCATCGGCTGGCCCGGTTTCGGCAGTTTGTCGTTCGCAGGGTTGGCGCTGGCGGTGCGCGCATAGATGAATGCAGGGCTGCCCGCTCCTAACTGGAATGCTGTATTGACCCAGGCCTGCGCGATCGTCTGCTGCGCCCAGGGAAACTCGATGCCCAGGAATGTGGGGATGCGCATGTTGTCCACCAGCCGGCCGCCGAACGCAACGTCCGCCATATCGCTGTTGAAGCCGAGCAGCATATGCGCACCCTGGAATGCGTAGAACCACCGGCGGATTGGTTCATTTCCGGATGTAAAACCCTGGACCCGCAGCGTCTGGCAAGACGCGAAACCAGCCCAGCGCAACGTCTGGAAACGGGCGTTTCGGGCGAGGAACCAGCGGTCATCTCTGGCAGAGGCGAACAGAATGCTTGCCGAACCTCCATGACCAGCAAAGTAGACAAAATCCGCCCGATCCACGCCGACCGTACAGTCGATGCCTCCCAGAGCGCAATCGCGCCAGTCGCGTTCCCATGCCAGCCCTTCGTTCCAGGAAAAACGCCGGGTGTACCCGTAGCGGATCATTCCCTCGCGGAAGCCGCTGGCATCCGGGATAACGCCAGGAAGGTCGGCACCCCCCACGCCGGTTGGCGGATAGTCCGAGACCGACTCGACGCCAAACGTGTATCCGGTCGATTGCGGCGCGACCCGAATATCTGCAACGCACTCACTGCTGGCGCTGCTCACCGCCGCGCCTGTCCCGCCGCGCGTGATCAACGGAAGATGGAGCGTGTTGAAGGGAATCAGGGTGATCTGATCCTGGCGAACAGCCCCCTCATCATCGGTCACGCGCAACGTCACGGTCGTCGGTCCCGGCGTACCATCCCGGCTCCCGGCAGGGAGGTTGTTCGTCGTCACCGTCACCTCGCCAGAAGTGTTGAGAGTCGTGGACTGGATCGTTTCGCCCTCGCCGTTGAGCCACTCGACGCGGTAGGGCGCCGTGCCGTCGCGCACCTCTTGCAGAGACTCGACAGGCAGTGCGCTGATGTGCGGCGTATCATACACAATAAACGTCTACGAGCGTCTGTATTGGAGCAACGGCGGAGCGTCATTACGACAGAGCGCCGCACGTGGCGCCGTTGCACGGGTGCAGGCATGATTTGTCAGACGGCAAGAAAGCGCATTCCTGCTGCACTGCGCCTGCCCCTCACCCCCCTAACCCCACGCAAGCAGGGGGCGCAGCGGGCGGGCGTTCCACCGGGCGCCCACGCAGTTGGATGCCGCCGTTCCCGTCCGCGAAGGCGGACGGTCGGCCGCAGGTCCTTCAGGGGCGATTTCAATCGCTGGCAGCCGCAGCGTCGTTTCCTGACAACTCATGACCGCACCCCCGTTGCACCGCGAGGTAGACGCACCTGTGCAGACGTTGTACAATACACAACAGGCAGGGTAAGCAATGCACACGTTAGAGGGCGCGATGTCGGCGCAGCGAGAGCCATTCCTGAATGTTCAATCGCATGCACCCTGCAATTGAGCGACGTTTATCACAAAGTGTCATTTGACCAGGACGAAGAATAACCTCACCGCTGCAACCGCACCACCCGCGCCAGCGCGCGCATGCGTCCCTGCCAGCGGATCGGCAGGCGCCAGAAGAACGGATGGACGATCGCTGGCAGGAGCAACGCAGGATGGTGGCGCCGGATTAGCGCCACATACCCCAGGTACGCCAGTAACCAATGCCACGGCGAACGTAACGCGCCATGGGCGCTCCATTCGGGCGACAGGACGCGTCGCGCCCAGGCGAGCACGTCGGGCTCATAGAGCCGCGGGTGGTCGAGGAAGATCCTCGCGCGCAGCTCCAGATCGTGGCGGCGCGCCTGCGAGAGCATACTCCCTTCGGTGCGCCGGTAGCGCAGCAGCGGTTGCGGAATGTGCAGCCCTTTCCACCCGGCATCCGCCAGACTCACCCAGAACTCGTGGTCTTCATACCCCTGCACCGGACTGAACGTGCGAAACCCGCCGACCTGCTCCCATGCTTCCCAGCGGAGAAGAGTCGCCGGCATCATCAGGTTCTCGAAACGTAATCGCTCCAGACTGTAGGGCAACGTGCGCAGGATGTTATTCTCGGCGCCAAACCGGCGCACATCGGTGTAGACGAATCCGACATCGGGATGGACATCGAGCGCTGCAACCGTCTGCGCCAGCATCTCTGGTTCGATAAAATCGTCGGCGTCGAGCGGCAGGATATACGGCGCGCGCGCTGCGCGAATGCCCGCATTGCGCGCCTCCGCCAGACCACGATTGTCCTGGCGGATCAGGCGAATGCATCGATCAGGATACACGGCGATCAGACGTTGCGCAACCGCCGCAGTATCATCAGGGCTGCCATCGTCAACAATGATGATCTCCCAATCGGTGAATGTCTGCGCCGCCACGCTGGCAACCGCTTCGGGCAAAAATTGCGCCTGTTTGTAACAGGGAATGACGACGCTGACCCGTGGCGTGCCGGGAGCGGCGGCTTGATCTGATTGTGTGTGCAGGTGGGGCATTAATAACACCTTGAATTAACCACAGAGACACGGAGGACACAGAGCGGCGCCCCTCCCCCGGCGCACTCGCCGGGCGCCCACGAGGGGCGACCCTACCCTGGCGCACTCGCCGGGCGCCCACGAGGGGCGACCCTACCCTGGCGCACTCGCCGGGCGCCCACGAGGGGCGACCCTACCCTGGCGCACTCGCCGGGCGCCCACGAGGGGCGACCCTGCCGCACGCCCTGACCGGCAACCTTCCCTCAAGACCCTTGAGGTCTTGCAACATTTCAACAGAGCACGAGAGACATGCCTACAGAGTCGCGCCTGGGCTGATCCTGATTCACAACAGAGACCTCAAGGGTCGGGTACGTTTATACCGGTAACCCGCAACCGCCCCACGTTCAACATGTAACGAAGACGTACAATCCTTCGAGACGCTGCGATGCAGCGTCTCTACCTGCAACCTCTCACCTCTCACCTCTCACCTCTCACCTCTCACCTCTCACCTCTCACCTCACGCCTCGCCTCTCGCCCCGCCCCCTACTGATTATACGGCCGTCCCAACGCACGCTTGATCCGCCACATCACCTCGCGACGCACCACATACACCCGCCGGTCGAGACGGTCGAGCAGGACCCGCATTTCGGCGCTGCGCCGCACCGTCCCCCAGGCGGACGACCAGCGCAGCGTGCGCGCCCAACGCACCGGCGGGAGGCGGAGCAACGCCTCGCGGAACTGAAAATACTCAATTGCCAGGGAAGCGGTCGCCAGCCCTAAACCGCGATCAATCGGAGAGCGCGGCGCTTCGCGCGCCAGCGCATCCGCCTTCTCGAAGAGCGTCAGCATGCGGTCGATCATCTGCTGCTGATCGAAATGTTCCACCACCCGCGCGCGCGCCGCGCGCCCCATCGCCGCGCGCCGTTGCGGGTCGGCGAGCAATCGTTGGATCGCTTCGACATACTGCGCAACCTGATCACCCTCTCGTGGAATGAGTACGCCACAGTCGGGCGTGACCAGTTCACGCTGCCCGCCGACATCAGCGGCAACCGGCACAAGCCCCATCGCCATCGCCTCGAACAGCACAAACGCAATCCCCTCGTTTTCCGACGGCAACAGCAGCAGATCGCCGGCAGCCATGATTTCTCGCACCCGCGTCGATGGCGCCGACCCCAGCAAACGCACCCGGCGCTCCAGTCGATGCTGCCGCACAAAACGGCGCATCCAGCCCATATCAGGACCATCACCGACCACCAGCAGCGTGCCGGGCATCCCCTGTTTCACCAGCGCGCGCACAATCTCCGCCGCCAGTCGCGGGCGCTTCTGCGGCACAAGCCGTCCAATAAACACCATCACCGGCTCATCGGAGCATACACCCAATTCCGCGCGAACACGTTCGCGCACCACCGGATCAGATCGCCAGTTTTGCGTGTCCACATTCGTATAACAAACATCGACCCGGATCGGATCGGCGCCGCGTTCGATCATCCACTGTCGCAGGTGGTGCGATGATGTGATATGAAAATCGATGACCGGGTCATACTCCAGCGCTGCGCGCGGTACGCCGCCGTGGTAGTGCTCCTGTTCGATGTGCAAAAAATCGACAATCGGCACATTTGGACACCAGGCGCGCAGGAAGGGCAGCAACCGATAGGTGAACAGATCGTTGTGCACCAGCGCCGTCGTAATGCTGCGCGACTCGATCAGATAGCGCAGAAAGCGCGGATAATCGGCGGGCGCCAGGAACGCTGGCAGGTTGAAGACCTCATCGGCAGCGCGGCGCAACTCCTCCAACCACCGGTTTGCCGACGGGCGCGACAGACCGACCGACACCCGACACCCCCGCGCGCGCAGACCGGCTGCCAGGTCGATCGTGAAACGATCCGCACCGCCGACCTCGACCCAGGGGGCAAGCACCAGCACCTGTCGCTTGCCGACCGGTCGCAGGCGATTGGCAAACGGCGGCTCAGGGTCGATCAGCGCGTGCGGTTGCAGCACGGGGGATGGCTCAGCAGGCACACGCGGCGGACCATCGCGGAACACCTGTGGATAGCGCATGCGTAAATCATTGCGCATACGCGCTATTGATCCCTGATCCTCACGAAACCTCCAGCGATACCCTGGATACATCTCAGGTGACTTACGGCGCAGCCAGACCAGCGCTTCCGGTATGTCATGGCCCCACAGTCCGGCAGCCGCCAGGCGCACCCAGAAGTCATAGTCCTCCAGCCCATCGCGGAGCCGCTCATCGAACCCGCCGACGCGGTCGAGCGCTGTGCGGCGCAGCATGACGCTAACCGTCAGCGGGTTATCGTGCGGAAACATATGGCGCGTTGTCAAACCGCGCCGCGTCATCTGCTGCGCCGCGCCGAACGTCGCACACCACGTCGCCACGGCTGCGCTCTGCGGGCGTGATGCCAGCGACCAGGCGCACTGCTCGAGCGCCGTCGGCGCCAGCAGATCGTCGCTGTCGAGAAAGAAGAGCAACGGCGCGCGGCTGACAGCGATGCCCGCATTGCGCGCCGCCGACACGCCGCCATGAGGACGATCAAGGACGTGGATCCGCGGGTCGTGCGTGGCGCGGAGCAGCGCCAGCACCCGCGACGTCGCCGCATCGTCCGACCCATCGTTGACGATGATCCACTCCCACTGTTGCAGCGACTGGCGCAGCACCGACTGAACAGTATCGAGAAAGATCGCACCGGTGTTGTAACAGGGGGTGATGATGCTCACCGCTGGCGGCGCCGTCGGATCGACCGGGGCGTAGCCGTAGGCGGGAAGGGAGAGGGGAAATGCACCGATCACAAGCGATGGCATTCCGGTCATATCCTTATACCAGGTAGCGTTCAGTCGGACAAAATGTTCGAGCGTTCGTCAGGCAAGGCGCAACGGTCAACGCGCACCAGCAGGCATATCGTGGACGCAGACTGTGCCCTGGCATCAGCAGCCCCAGCGGGGCTTTCACGTGCGGTGAGCGCAGTCGAACCGCGTGCGGTGAGCACCGTCGAACCGCGTGCAGTGAGCATGGTCGAACTGCGTGCGGTGAGCACCGTCGAACCGCGTGCGGTGAGCGCAGTCGAACCACGTCCTCAGCGAGGGAGTTCGTCCGCAGCGCCCCGGCAGTATTGGACGAATGACCGCGCATTAGTATTACCTTGTATGGCTCATTCCGACCATCAGAATGCCGGTGCGGGCGCAGCGCCGCTGCGTCTTGCTCCCCAGAGTAACGCGAAACCCGGAAGGACCTGACCCGCCCTTCTCCCACGAGCAGGGAAGAGGGCAGGGGGGATGATGGCGAACACCGGCATGGGAATGGGGAGAACGCGCTTTGCATCAGAATGTCAGGAAGGGCGGGGCACTGCCACGCACCCAGGTTCTTCCGTCATGGCTTCACCCGCCGCGCCCGGCGCCGGAACAAAGATCAGCCCCAGCGCCAGTAAACCGATGACATACGCAGGATATTGAAAGCGAAAATCTTGCACGGTCAAAACCAGCATCCAGACCAGCGACTGCGCGACGACCGGCAGCGCCAGCCCTGCCAGACGCCACGACCGATGCCGGATCATAGTGACGGCTACGCAGAAGAGGGTCAGGTACAGATACAATGCAGGACGCCAGACCAGCCAGATCCATTCGGGATGTTGAAGCAGATTCAACCACACCAACAGTGCGTCCCGCACCGCCGGAGCTGCTGAATGAGGCAGGACATTGTCAAGTTCAGACTCAGGCAGAGAACGTAGTGCATCAATATACATCCATTCAGGATTCACAAATGTGTACAAGTACCCGTCCTTCGGGTGTGTTACCCGCCAGACCAGAGAGGTCAAACACGCCTGATGCCGCGCCAGCGTGAGCGAATTGTTCATCACCAGTCGCAGCCAGACCGCATCGAATTCCGCCGCGTGTGCATCGAACCAGTTCTTATCCATCGGTGTATGATAAAGGAGAGTATTCAACTCATAGCACGAGTATGCACGACGCCATTCGTCAAGCGGCAACAGGCGCTCGAGAAACGCCAGATCGTCATCTGCAATCCGCGCTTCGGGGTCGGTTATGATCGCCCCTGCCTGATGGATCAGCATTTGACGGGCAATCCGCGGCGGCGTCGGCGCTACATCGAGCGCGCGATACACCCCTCCCTTCACCGCCAGCGTCAGCGTCAGCGCGATGCCGCCGATGACGACGATCTGACGCCAGCGCACCTGCCTCCCGACGATCAGAAACGCCATCAGGCTCAGCGCCGCAACCGGCGCGCCGTTGTGGCGGTAGAGCGCAATGGCCGCCAGCGCCGCGCCGACGGCGACCTGCGCCCGCCGCGAGCGCAGCCACGCGCCGTCGGTGCGCCAGACCCGCAGCAACGCCCAAAAGACAAACAGCATTGCGATTGCATACGGGACATCCTTCCACAAGCTAATCACTAACAGATTGTTAGCTGGCGACAGGGTAAACAGAACGACGAGCACCGCCTGCGCCCACTTGCTGACGCCGAGCAGCGCCAGTTCGCGCATCGTCAACCCGAACGCCAGCGCCAGCGCGCCGATCTGCGCCAGCGCCACCGCTGCCGGAGAGGGCCACAGCAGCGTCAGCACCCGATTGGTCAGGGTATGCGCCGCAGGGTGAACATCGTTATATCTGCCGCTCAGCATCTGCATCCATTGATCAAAGGAGTCCGGTGACATCAGCCCGGGCCAGAATAACAGCAACGCGCACGACCAGACGGCGACGCACGGCAGCATATACCGGTGCAGCGCTGCGACGAACCGACGCGCTTGCGGCCGCCAGGCGGACGCGAGCAGCAGCGCCGCCGTCAGCAGCGCGCCGAAACTCACGATGTCCGCTAGCCAGACTATCCCCTGCTGCGCGCGCGTCCACAGCGACGGCGGCGCCCGCAACGTCACCGCGCGCCCGCCTGCCGTTGCGGCATACAGGTCGAGGTCCTGCACCTGCTCGCCCGCCTGCACCCGCACCCGGCCCGACCAGGGGTGTTCGAGCAATTCGAGGGTCAATTCGCCGCGCACCCAGCCGCGCCAGCGCAGCGGCGCCGTCACGCCGCTGAGCGCCGTCAGTTCGCCGTTGTCGCGCCGGACCCACGCGCCGTCGTGCGCGAATGTCGTCAGGTCGAGCGCCTGCCCGCCGTTGAAGGCGCGCAGCAGCCACACCTCGCTGCCTTGCGCGGCGGGGTGGCGGTTGTTGAGCGGCGTAATCGTCACCTCCAGTTCCCCAAGCCAGGGCTGCAGCGTGACCCCCGCTTCCCCAAGCCAGAGCTGCAGCGTGACCCCCGCTCCGAGCAGCGGAACGCCGACCATCCAGGCAATCTGCGCGCGTCGTCCGAATCGGCGCAGGCGCGGGACGACAGCGCGCAGCAGGGCGTATGACAGCGCGCTAAACAGCAGGAAAAAGTAGAGTCCCGCGAAAAGAGCAAGATCCGTCTTTTCCAGCGGCAAATCTGCGATATGGTAGATAAACGTCACCGTCAATGCCGCCCCTAGCCCGCAGATTGCCAGGATACGCTTTGATCTGGACATCGCAACTAGTCGTATGTTGTTATCCTTCGCCATACGCGATAGCCTGCAAGCGCCGCACTACGCATCAGAGGGTAGCCCGGCAGCGTATAGACTTTCCGAACCAGACGCCACAAACGCGACTGTGCAACAGATGACGGCTCGCCTATTGCAGAGCCTGGCAGCTTCCCGGCTCTTGCATAGTCGGCATACCAGATAAGAAGTCGCGCCAGACGTGACTGGTGCCAGTAGGACGAATCACGGAGTATCAGCGCGCTAAGGTCGATCAGACGAGGGACGAAGCGCGGCTCCTCATCACGTTCCAGCAGCGGCTTTGGAATGATCAGTCCGCGCCGTCCCTCTGCGTCCAGGCGCCACATATATGCGATTTCGCCGCACGAACCCGTCTTCTGGTCAAACACGTCAATCAGCATTTGATGAGCAGGCGTGCGCATAATGAAACGGTGCAGCATCATTCCGCTGAAGAATGGCAGCAGTTCCACCGACGCATCAAACGGAAAATTCTCCAGGCGCGCCTTCCCTGATGAATAAACGCGATGCCAGGCGCCTACAAAACCGATCTGAGGCTGGCGAGCAAGCGTATTACAGGCGATGTGAACGAAATCGGGAGCGATGCGATCCCCTGTGCGCAACAGGAGCAGCGCCTGCTCGGTGAGCACGGAGGTAGGAAGGAGCGCATCACCTTCAGGTGAGCGAAAACGGAACAGTTGTCCAAGCAGCCATCCAGATGCCACATCATCGTTCGTATCTGTCGGTTGGAGATGGATGATGCGCATATCACGCTTTTGAATACGTCTCACGCTTTCGATCGTTTCCTGTAGGCGATCATCCGCCTCGCCGACGATGCATACGAGCAGAGAACACGAAGCAAGCGCATCCGCCACAATCCAACTATTGCGCGGAGGATTGGCGTAGACATCCCCTAGAGGTCGTGTCGCAACGGGATAGGGAAACATCAAACGGCGACGCAATACTTCATCGCGCCATAAACGTGTCATCTGCTTTACGAGATCGCCGACGGTTCCATCGAAAATCAGAGCATTCTCCTCGTGTTTGAAGAAATCCCTGAAGGTTGGAATATTCGAAACGATAATAGGGATGCCAGCTGCATAGATTTCGTGGGCGGCATAGCAGAAAGACTCGTAGTTATTGGGAAATACGGCGAAACGAACATCTGAAAGTAAAGAATCAAGCTGATTGCGTTCAATCTGACCGACAAACTCAAAATTAGGCTGGAACGCTGAGGGGATCTTGCGACGCAGGAACTGCTCATAAGTCAGGCTGCCGTCGGGCGCTTGTCGAGAGTCATATCCTGCCAGGACAAAACGCACGTTTTCGTGTTGACGCAAAAACTCAACAGCGGCATCCACAAAGGTGTCAACACCCTTAAACGAGAAGATACGCCCATAGAACAAAATAATGTTAGGACTCGCGGCGCAGTTCCGCAAAACGGGAATATCAACGATTGGAGATTGCGACTCGACGACATTGCCGAACCAAGACGGATAAAAGGGACGATACGCTTCACTAAGGTATAATAACGAGGGATAAACAATCGTCTCTGCCATTTGAAGGGCGCTTCGCTCAAGATCATGAACAATATGGGAATGGGCGTCGACCGGCGCAGAAGGTCCTTTTATATCCATAACCTCGATGGAGGTATGTAAGCGGACCACAAGGTGCTGATCCCGATAGCATAGTCCTGCTACTTTGGCCGCCAGCGCATAATGCCCGACACCCAAAAAATCATGAAACTCAATAATATCAGGCTGCTCAATTTGAGCGACATATCGGCACGCCAGATGAATTCGGTATGATCGCCAGGCAGCCGGATCGACGAAGTGATCTTGTTCTATGTTCTCTTCTTCCGTAGCTAAAATGCTTTCGACGTGATACGCTCGACATTTTTCCGGGTGAAGTAGACGGGGACGATCAAAATATTGAAACTGGTGAAAATAATCTTTCGGCAAATCCAAGACAAAAATCACTTCATTGCCTTGCTGCAAAAGAATACGTGCAGCATTAAAGAGTAGCACACCACATCCACCCCAAGTGGTTGGTGCGATCTCATGAGTAACAAAACAGATGCGTTTCATGGGTTGTCGTGCGAAGAATCAATATCGAGTTCCAAAAAATTAGCCAATAACTCTTGAGCTCTTTGATTATAGCCTGGCGCATACTTAATATATGCGCGAATGATTTCATCCCGTTCTTCGAGCGCCTGCTGCATATACGCGGCTATCAAGCCCGCATTGTCTGGTTGAGGCACAACAAGACGTTTATGCAAATAGTCATTGTCTTCGAAGTAGTAAGAGACAGGGCCGATCAGGCAGGGAGATCCAACCGACAGGCTTTCGAGCGGAAGCATAGGTGCGCATTCGCTCAGTGTGACATAGAGATTAAGATGCATGCGAGCGAAATACTGCCGTATCAAATGTTGCTCAATCGTTCCGCTGTGTGACACGCTCTTAATATTCATGAACTGAATGAACTCTTGCACTCGGCCATCCGTTGCCGACATATGGAGAGTTGCGGAGGGAAACATGGAAACAGCGGCAATAGACGCAAGAGGGTTCTTGCGCCAATTACTGGCACGAAGTAACCAGATGCCGAAGTGTGGTCCGTCTTCAAGTGGCTTTGACGGCTTGTCCGGTATCTCACGCACCATGTTCTGGATAAATCCGGTTTGTATGCCACGCTGCGCCATGATCTCAGCCATGCGCGCCTTGACGAATCCCCACTTCCAGATGACCCCCTCAGAAGCAAGTTGTTCGACTCGCCGAAAAGACCGCCATGCATAATCTTCGTTAGATCGTAAAAATGTTCCGTGCCAGATTACGGCAATGCGTACCTTGGGTGCAATTCGACGTAGTGATGAAACTAAGTGATCGTAAGTTAACGGATATCCTTGAATAACTGCAATTCGACAGTTTGTTTCGGCAATCAACCGTGCATATCGCAGTCCTTTATTTTCATTAAGATCGTCCGGTAATTCCAAAATGTTATCGAAAAGGTTTTTGGTTGAACTATAAATGCCTTTCCATTCTGGGTTGACAATCGCAATAAACTCCTGGCGACGATTAATCATCTCGAGCCAACTTCTGTCTGCCTCTGGAATTGGTGTAACTCGTATTGATGGAAATGTATGCTTCTGGTCCAACGTTGTGAGATCGACGATAATATGATCTGAATTTTGAGTATAAAGATCAAAACGACGTCGTATGTTTCCGTGCTGCAACTCGACGATTCCGCTCCATGGATGCCGCAACAACATCAGATGTGCGCCATTCTCGGCAGGAATATCAGACCAGCCATATTCTGATGCAACCAGTACAGGGCGTTTTTCCATTCCTAAACCCTCTCTCACCGTCCAGGCACCCTGCAGGTGAATCCGGTCAAGGTCAAGAAATCCATCATTATTCCGAACTGCGAGTATCCATACCTCAGCACCCTGACTCTGTGGATTTCGCCCAATCACTTTAAGGCGAGTATATCCAGTCCACAATGGGTGGGATTGCTCGGAAAGATATACGCCTGTTCGAGAGAGCGCATGGCGTGAAAACCGAGAAATAAACCCTCTCATCATTGATAAGCGTTGTTCAGGATGGACGTATCGATCAACGTAACGCAGTGCATGGCTTGCGAGTCTGCCGGGCATAGATCGCTGAATTCTAGTCATAGCACGGTAACTCCGCGAAACCTTGATTGAGTTGAGTTCGTTTACTATAGCCTGTGCGCGTGTAACAATTTTTTGTAAAGATTCGCTATCGGTTTCCATGGCGGCTATAGTTTCTTGGAGATATGATTCAGCATCAGTTCCTTGAGAAAACAGCCGCTTTGAGATATTACGTGGATCTTCTCGTGATAACACGAAAGATCCGTGTTTTCGGCCGATATAATCTTGAAAGATGGATTTTCTCGCTAAATGGCTAGAGAAGTCGTCTTCTTTGTATATACTCTTATGACGCTCATATGGGTTGTTATACATCTCCTCTTGTTGCCAATCGTCGCCTAATGGGACATTGACAATGACATATTTTGAATGATCAATTGACCAACGCAATAATCTTTCTCCTTCATCGCGGGTGAAATGCTCTATAACATCACCGAATATTACTACGTCCCAGAGTTCGTCTATGCCCGGAATAATGTCTAAAGCATCCCCTATATGAATTTTATTGTAGAAGTACTTGTGATATGGCGAGATATTCGGTTCAAAAGCTTCAATTCCTTCAATATAAACCGACCACTGCTCGGGTGGCACTCTTCCAAACCATACATCACAGAATTCACGAACAATAATGCCCCATCTTCCAAATCCTACCCCGACATCGAGCACACGCTTCGGTTCAATTTTCATCAACACTTCTACGCAGAAAGGGATGTGTTGCCAGTTGCTTGTTCCCATATTTTTTACTCCATTCCAAGGATTTCCTGCAATTGTTTGATGAATGTCTCAGTGCGAGATTGGTAGCGGATGAGATGTTTATTTTTCTGCTGCTCTTCCGCCAGGGCGGCTTCGAGGCGCTGGCGGATTTCCGCTCCGCGCGCCTGCTCTTCCTGTAAGGAAGCAAGTTGCGAACGCAATGCGCCTGTGTCTGCCAATAACTGATCAATGGTGGGCTGTATATCGGATTCCATCTCCCACAGTAATCTCAGGATTTCATGCGACCAGGTATATACAGGACGGCTGTGATCAAGAATAACCCGGTACGGTTGCTGCACACGAAATCCCGATTGCAAAGACTCGCAAGTGTATCCAAGGTGATGATACGCAGCGACAATGTCATGATTCCAAGAGCCATCGTGTGCGTCCTCATGCACATAATATTCAGGGGATGGCTCTATATGAAGTATTTGCCAGTTGCTGACGCGCACAAGCTCTGATAGCACTGAACTTAAGTCTGTCGGAGAAACATGAATAAGCACTTCGACAGTATACACAATATCAAAATGTTTGTCAGGGTACGGCAATCGACCGACCGGCTCACCTACAGCAATGCGCTCTGAAATCCATTCCGGAGTTGTCCATTCGAGACATCCTTTAACCATAGTAGCGCTTTGATCATACCCATATACCTCAATATTGTCTATCTGACAAAGATACTGTAAATGACGCCCTACTCCGCAACCGAATTCCAGTACTCGAGCGGGTTGACTATGCCGCATATAATCTGCAAGCATAATCTTCTGAATATGATAAAGTATCATATATCTTTGGCGTCTTTTATACTCATTAGTCCATTCGTGTCCATAGTTACGCCAATATTGATAATTTGGGCTTATTTCCATATCTTAATTCCTTTACAGTAATAACAATTGTAATAGGTGTACAAATCTAGCGCCATAACTATCACTATGGCTATTATGGATATACCCTGAGACGTAGGAGGTGTCATTTCAGATTTTATCCGCCTTTAAGTCGTAATCTATCTCGATCGGGAGAAAGAATTTATAATGTACAGGTCTCGCAATATCGGGTATAACGGAAAATACCGCTGCTCCATCGATTTGGTCGAATAAGATGTTGTCAGAGTAATCCCTTTGTAATGTCCGATTCAACGCCACGGATATTCCATAATTGCCAATTCTCAGTTGGTTCTTAAACCTGAAGCGAATAATACCGCTTGATCCTTGGGAAAGCGGTGGGAATTGAATTCCCTCATCAAACGTGGTTGTGCCAAACAAATCGATACCCGTAGAGTCTCTTACTAAGAAGGAGCAGCTAAAGTGTTCTATATCAATATATGACTGAAATCGAACCTCGATTATGATTTCCTCGCCAAACTTGAAAGATTGCGCGGGAACTCCTCGCCCATTCAGGAGATTCACTTGCATTATCTGAACATGACCAGAACCATAGCGCAGTTTTGCTTTAGACAGCGATTGAAAAGGTATACGTCTTGAAAGATGCTTTTCTTGCGCTAATACTGCGGTATTCGCTTCCTCTCGAATTAGGCTAAGATATTTGTTCATTGTCACTTCTGCCTCCCCTTCAAAAAGAACTTGCCCCTCTTGTAGAAGTAGAGATTTTCGACAAATACTCTTAATAGAATCAGGGGAATGGCTAACGTAAAGAAGCGTCAGGTTGTTGTCTCGAAGCTGGCGAAGCCGTGTTGCGCAACGCTGCTGAAATCCAAGATCACCCACAGAAAGTATTTCATCAACAATTAGAATGTCGGGATCAAGCGATACAGCCACTGCAAACGCTAGTCGCGCATACATGCCACTCGAATACACCTTCACCGGCTGATCAATAAACTCGCCGATGTCCGCGAATGCGGCGATGTCGTCGAAGCGTGCATCGATCTCCTCGCGGCTCAGCCCCAGGATCGCGCCGTTGAGGTAGACATTCTCGCGCCCGCTGAACTCCGGGTTGAAGCCGCTGCCGAGTTCCAGCAGCGCTGCTACACGCCCCTTCACCCGCACCTCGCCCTCGGTCGGCGCCAGCGTACCGGCAATGATCTGCAGCAGCGTGCTCTTGCCGCTGCCGTTGCGCCCGATAATTCCCACCGTCTCGCCGCGCCGCACCTCGAAACTGACGTTGCGCAACGCCCAAAACTCGCGCCCGTACTGCCTGCCGAAGCGCCAGAGCAGCATATGCTTCAGACGATCCTGGGGCTGTTCGTAAATGCGATACATTTTGCCGACGTTCTGGACGCTGATGACCACGTCGTCGGCGGGAACGGGGGGCGGCGCCGCTTCTTGAAGAACGGGTTCTGGCGTGGAAACAACCATAATACTGGCGGGCGTCGCCAAAAAACGCCCTCTTTACTGCCTGCGTTTGCGCTCATTTGGGTTCGATGCCTACGGAGCGCGATAATAGCACGGGTTGAGGGGGGTGTCAAGTGAGGCAAGAGGTGTAAGGTGGGAGGTTTCAGGTAGAGACGCTGCATTGCAGCGTCTCGAAGCGTTGAACGTTGCAGCGTCTCGAAGCGTTGAACGTTGCACGTTGAACGCGAGAAAGGAATGTGTTGCCCATAGAGACCCTGCATCGCAGCGTCTCAAGACATCGCAGCGTCGCAAATGATGTTGCGCGTCGCATCGCAACGTCTCGAAATGTTGCACGTTGCACCTTAAGCATGAGAAGGAAACGTGTTATTGCACGCAGAGACGCTGCATTGCAACGTCTCGACATGTTGGGCGATGGGGCGATTTCGGGTTGTCGATCAAATGCCCCCGACCCTTGAGGTCTGCCGCCAGGCAATCGGCGCTGCCTGGGATCACCTCCGGCGGCATGTCCTTCGCGCCGGTCTGCAACCTTGCCCGACCTCAAGGGTCCTGGCGGAGTCAACCAGATGCCTGTCCGCCGCGCAGTTTCTTCTGGACCAGGCGCAGGGTCTGATCAGCCAGTCGCAATGCTTCCTCAGCCGCAGCCCGGGTATACACCCGCGCCGGGATGCTGTCAGGCAGACCATTCGGGTAGCGGGTTGGTATGTAGTAGCCGTCCAGCGGCGCCGCTTCCTGCCGCAGTTGCTCAAAGTCGGCGTCGAATCCGGCGGCCCAACGGCACAACGCCTCCACCGAATGACCAATCACCAGATCCTCACCCTGAGCATAGAGAAAGGCTTTGAGCGCCTTTTCGGCGATCTGCTGCGCTACAAAACACGCCAGATGATAACTTGCTCCGTCAAAGAGCAATTGCGCGCCGTGCCGATCCGCTTCCGCCTGTTCCAACCAGCGTAACCCCTCCGACCGCGCATCACGCTTCATACAGCACCCGTCCTTCCTGCAATGCCCGCCGCACCAGCGAGGTCTGCGCCATCGTTTCCATCTCGGCGGGGGTATAGACCAGCAGATCGGTCGCAACGCGGGGCTGGAGCCGACGGTACAATTCCACTGTGCGCTCCAGAAAACTGAGCGGCGTGTCCCAGACAATCAACAAATCCAGATCGCTCATCAAACCGTCCTCGTTCCGCACCATGGAACCGAACAGGATGACTCGCTGAACTCCGAGCGCCGCCGCCTCTGTCGCTAAACGCTCAGCCTCCTGCCGCAGCGCCTGTCGGTGGGCTGCGCGCCGCTGCTGCAACAGTTGCCGGTATGTATCGTCTGGCGCCATCGTGGTGCCACTTTCTGCCGCCTGGAGCCGTTCTTATCGCGCCTGCGCCTGAAAGGATATTGCCTCGATCCGTACCAATCCGTCTCAACCCGTGCAAATCCGTGTTCTATTGCGTAGATCTCAGCAATCGCCTTCAGGTCGGCTACGATCTCCGCTTTCAACGTCTGAATCCGGGCATTCATAGATCAGCATCCCTTCTTCGCGCACACGGTCGGCAAAACGCACCCCTCGATCCAGTTCCACCAGGTCAATCGCCCAGTCGCCTGCTGCATGTTCCAAATCGCGCCAGAGGGCAAAGTATTCTTCAGCCGACAACGCCCCTTCGATAGCAATATCGATGTCTGAGTCCAGACGCATCGCTCCGGGACGCAACGCCGAACCGAAGACATATGCTCTGCGAACGCCGGGAAAGCGCGGGAAGACGGCGCAAGCCGCTGCGCTGACGAGGCTCAGCGCCGCCTGTCTCCGCTGCTCCGCAGCCTGATATTCGTGCTCCTGGCGCGCTCTGAGGTGCGCCCGGATGGCGGACAGGTCAAGGTCGGACTGACGACTCATCATATTGCTCCGCAAGGTCACCAGGATCGTACCACGCGCGGGCGCCGCTGGCAACTCAACCCGTCTGAGAGGTTCAGGTTGTGTGGCGCATGGGAGCACACGGATTCGCACGGATCGAGACGGATGAACACAGACATCTCACAAGCGGATCCGCGCCAATCTGTCGCACCCGTGTATATCCGCGTCCTATTGCACTATATCGCGCTCACGTCTGCCAGACTCCTCACGAAACACCCATTCCACGATCCAATCCCGCACTGCAACGATCCCACGGCTCAACGGATGCCCGTCACGATTGACCAGGCGGCGGTACAACGGGCGCAGCCGTTGCCGCGCGATGCGCAAGCCCTGCAGCGCCACGCGGCGCGCTGGAGAAAGCGGAGCGCTATCGGCATACTCGCCAACTTGCCACAAACGCGCAACATCCCGTGACTGACGCGCAAGGCGTATCGCCTCAGTCGCGCTATGTGCGGCATCGGGTTCCGTGGGAACAGGACGAACAGCACGCGCTGCACGCTCGTGCGCGCGCCGGATGAGCACCTCCATCCGCTCGCCGAATTGATCGATCCGAAAATGGTCGACAATCCGCCGGCGTGCGCGGGCGCTCATCGCCGTGCGACGCGCTGGATTGCGCAGCAGATCGGTGAGCGCCGCGATGTATGCCGCCGCTTCGCTTTTGGAAGGCGGAATGAGCACTCCGCAGTCGGGCGTCGCCAGTTCACGTTGCCCGCCGACATCCGCCGCAACTGGCACAAGCCCCATCGCCATCGCTTCGTACAGCGTCAGCGCAATTCCCTCTCGCGCCGATGGCAGCAGGAGTATGTCCCCGGCTGCCATTGCTTCCTGCACCCGCTCCAGCAGCAAGGCGCCGGTCAATCGGACGTCCCGCAGCCGCGGGTCGCGTAGCAGGCGCTCGATTGCCTGGCGCTCCGGTCCATCGCCGATGATCAGCGCATGGAAGGCGATGCCGCGCTTTGCCAGTTTCCGAAAGATATGCACAGCCAGGCGGGGACGTTTCTCGGCCGACAGTCGTCCGATCACCAGGATCAGCGGGGTTTCGGGAGGGATGCCATATGTTCGCCGCACCGACGCGCGATCAAAACGCATCGGGTTCCAGGCGTCGGCATCAACGTTCACATAACAGACCTCGATGCGCGCTGGATCGCCGCCGCGCGCGATCATCCAGTCGCGCAGATGGTGCGAAACCGTGATGCTCAGGTCAATCCAGGACCCGTGGCTGAGCGACAGACGCGGATACCCGCCATTCAGCCAGTGCGGATCTTCGGCGTGGAGCAGGTCAATGAATGTCGCATCCGGACAGTGGAACCGCAGATAGGGCAGCAGCGCATATCCGAACTGGCTATTGCTGATCAGCACGGTCTGAATGTTGCGTGATCGGATGAGATCGCGTATGAATGCTGGTTGGTGTTCCGGTGCGATCGCCGGGTGCAGCGTCACCACGTCAGGCGTCAGTTCCTCAAACAACGGGCGCCATTCATGCGTTCCCGGCAGCGTTGCAACGACGCTGAACCGATAACCGCGCTGCGTCAACTGGCGAATCAGATCAAGATTGACCCGATCCGCGCCGCCGAGCGACAACCATGGCGCTATCAACAGGATGTTCATGCTTTATCTCTCACAGAGCGATCAATCAGGCGCTATGTTGCCCGTCTTACGGTGAGCGTTGGCTTCGACAGGCTCAGCCAGCGCTCACCGCTCCGCGCCCTTACATTGTTCGGATTTCCGTTCAGAGGTCCTGTGAGCATGTGGAATACAGCTTTCAATCCGTGCCAATCCGTCCCAACCCGCGCATATCCGTGTCCTATACAGATGTAATCTCCCTAACGACCTGCGCAAATCGTTCCGCCTGACGCTCCGTCGTGTGATAGGCAAGCACATCGGCGCGCGCCACCTCACCCATCCGGCGTCGCAATGCCGGGTCGCGCAGCAACCGCATCAGCGCCGCCACCCATTCCTCGTGCGCGGCAGCCAGAAATCCCGTGACGCCATCGGCAATCGCGTCGCGGTATGGTTCGAGTCGCACTGCAACTGTCGGCACGCCCACGGCAGCCGCTTCCAGATATTTGACGGCGCTCTTACCGCGCCGCTGCGGATTATCGACCAACGGCGCGATATTGATATCTACCGCAGCAATATGGCGCGGTAGATCGCGCCAGTCAACCACCGGATGCCGCTCGATGCGTTCGCTGACAGGCGCCGTTGTCAATTCCTGCGGAAGCGTCACCTCGCCGTAGAAACGCAGTTTCGCTTCAGGACAGGCATCCAGCGTCGCGCGCAGTGCAGCGCCAATTGTCGCAATGTCTTCGTCATGAACATGTGCATGTCCGCAAAAGTACCCTATCACTGGCGATTCTGACGAAGGACGTCGTTGCCGCTCTTCGAACGCGGCGCACGACAACGCCGCCTGTTCGCGTGACAGAACATTCGGGCTGATGAATGTCGGTCGGCGGATGTCGGCGGATGCCAGCGCCGCCAGGTATGGAGTTGACAGAATCAGACTATTGGCGAGCCGCATCAACCGCCGCATGGCGCGCGCCGCTCGCAAAAGGCGGGCAATCGTCGCCGGATCATGATGCCGGTCGAGAAAATTGTACTCGCGCTCACGCTCATCCCACACCAGATCATCGGTGTCGAATACCAGAGGAATACGGCGCAAGCGTGCTGCAACCACCAGAGGGAGTGTCAGCGCCGCAAGCGGCAGACGATACACAATCAGGAGATCGGTCTGCGCCAGATCGTACACGCGCGCCGTGTCGTGCAGATGAACGGCATCTGCGGTCAGCCCGGCGATACGCGCCTGTTCCACCTGATGCCAGACGCGGTAGCGCGTCGCTGCGCCGGGATGCAGGTAAACAAACCGCAAACGCGGCGGCGAACGGCGTGGCGCAGTGACAGAGCGTGGCAGCATGACGGCAGCGCGCAGCAGCGCCGGCAGGCGTTGGCGCAATCGTGAGACCATAGGCTTACTGTGGCTTCCGGGCCACTGCAAACACATTACTTGGCATCATACGGCGTCGTACTTCGGTTGCGCCGCGCGTCTCGAGCAGCACAATCTCAAACCCCGCTTCACGCAGGATCAGTTCTAACCCCTGCGGCGTAAAATTGCGCCCGTGAAACCCGCCATCTTCGGGAGTATTGTGAATGACGATGTTGTACGGCGTTGTGATGATCAGCGTACCGCCTGGACGCAGGGTGCGAAACGCTTCCGCAATCGCGCGCTCCGGATGCCGCACATGCTCGATGACCTCCGAGCAGAGGATCGCGCCGAGCGAGTTGTCCGCAATCTGTCGCATATCCTCCATGTCGAGCGGCATATCCGCGCCCTGCAGGTTCGACGCCAGGTTCGAGGTGTGCATCTCATACCACTCCGCCAGGTAATCGTTCTGCCCCGATGCGCCGACTTCGAGCAGCGGACTGGCAAAGAACCCCCGTTCGTGGCACGCACGGATGAAATCGGCAATATTCCGCCGGATGAATCCCCAATCCGCCTTGAGCTGCCATTCTTCGGGCCAGTCGAGCGGAGCGTCGGGAAGCGCCGCGCGCGCCTGCTGCATCGCCTGACGCCGTAGAAAGCGGTTGGTGCGCACCAACAGCGCCGTATCAGTCTGCGCCATGATGGGGTGTAGCAGGCGCGCGCGCACAAAACTCGCCAGCCAGACGAAGTCGCGCAGCCAGAAGAACGGGATCGCCCGCAACGCCGGCTGCCACTGACCACGCCGCGCATACGCAGATGCGATACGCGGGTAGGTGAACAACAGCCGTCGGGGAGAAACGAGCCGTTGCGGAATATACGGCGATTGCAACCCGCGGTGGCGCAGCAGAAAGTAGAACGACCACCCCTCCAACGCCCAACGTCGCACGTAGTAACGCCACGAAAAGCGATCATGCTCATGGATCACGACCGCCTCGGGCACATACACCACATCGAAATCGCCCGCAATCTCCAGATAAAACAGGTGATCCTCAAGAATCTTGATTGCCGGATTGAACGGATGGATCAGCAGATAATCGCGTCGGACGGCGCTGTTGGCATTCGAGAAGGCGACAATCTTCGGCTGGCGCACATCTGCCGGGAACAACGCGGCATTGCCGTGCGCCTCGAATGCGCCGCTCTGTGGGTCGATCACCTGGCGACCGTAGGTGGCAACCACGTGACGATCGGCGCGCAACGGCGCCGTCAGCGCTGCCAGCCAGCGGTTATGCTGCGGGAAGCAGTGCGCCGATAGACTGACAATCCATTCGCCTTCCGCTAGCGATGCGCCAAGGTTGAGCGCTGCCGCATAGTTGAACCCGCCTCGTGGAATATGGTGATAACGAAGGCCATAGGTGCGCGCGAGGTCTGCGCTCTCGTCGTGCGAGTCGTTATCCAGCAACCAGATTTCAAACGGGAAATCGGTCTCCTGCGCTTTCAACAGCGGGAGAAGACGCCGTAGCGCCGGCGCTTCATTGCGGGCGCGGATGATGATTGAAACTAGCGGTGAGGTCATACGTGGTTGACGCCTCTCCGAATAGCCAGCAGCAGCCTGCGGCTTATGAATCTGAGAAATGAATCCGGCATGCCCGTATCGCCGAGTCGGCGCCTCATCCCTGAGCGATCGGCTCAACCTCTCGCAGGACGTGGAAGCCCCGCAGGGGCTTGCAGGACCTCAGCACGGGCTTCAGCCCGCAGCGCCGGGGGGCGCTCAGGCTGTGCAAGCAGCCATTCGGCTTGCAGGAACGCAACAAGAGCTTCAGCCTGCGGCGCCCTGGCGATACCGGGTATTTCCCCGATCCTCATCAACTGTCAGGGGGGCATGGCGGAATAATTTTCCGTCAGCGTGCCGTTTTAGCTTCGTTGCCCGTGTTTCTCGCCACCACTGATGTATACAGTTATCTCCGTGGAAGTGTATTAATGAGATGACGCAGCAGGTTCGCAAATCCAGGCGCACGCGCCACGGTCGTTTCGTGTTCAAGCACGTATCGGCGCGCCGCATCTCCCATCGCGCATCGGCGCATTGGATCGGCAGCCAACGCCATGATACTCGCATACCATCCCTCCTCATCCGCTGCCAGCATGCCGGTGCGCCCATGATCTATGAGACGGTATGGCTCCAGATCGCTGGCGACCGTCGGCACGCCGACCAGCGCCGCTTCGAGGAATTTCACGGCGCTCTTGGCGCGACGATGCGGATTATCGACCAATGGCGCGAGGTTGATATCCACGCGCCCAATCTCCTCGAAGAGCCGCTCATACGGTACAAATGGCGCCAACTCGATCCGGTCGCGCAGGTCTGTCGGCAGCGCATCTCGTTCAAAATGCCCGACAATACGCAACCGCGCTCCTGGCAGGTCTTTGAGCGCCCGTCGCACGGCTGGCAGCGCAACTGCCAGATCCGGCTCGTGCGCTTTGGGCCAGCCGCTAAAGTAGCCAAGCGTCACAGCCAGCCGCGTTGGTGTCGTGGAACGCCGACAATAGATCGGTTCAGCCAGCGCGAGCGCCTCCTGTGACAGCGCATTGGCATTGACATAGGCAGGAATGCCGAAATGGGCAGTGAGCGCGGCAACGAGATAGTCGGTCGAAGCGATGAAACCATCAACCGTTTGCATGAGGCGTTCGGCTTCACGGAAGATGCGGCGAAACCGTGTGACCTCCATATCTGAATAGTATCGCTCGAGTTCACAATAGTCGACCAAACGCTCATCCCAGTTCAGATCATCGGTATCATACACTACCGGAAGATGACGAGCGCGCGCTTCAGTGATCGCCTCGCATACCTGCGACGTAAGAGCGGCTTTGTAGAGATACAACATAGCGCACTCCCGAACATGCCGCACCAGACGGCGATCGGTATCGCGCAGGAGCATCCACGAGCCGCCGGTCAGCGTAATCTGCTCCGCCTGATGCGCCACACGATACCGCAGCGGCGCACCGTCCATGCCGCTGGCAAACAGCACCCGTGGCGCTCCGCCTGATGACCAGCCATTGCCATACTCATCGGAGCGCGGCTTTAATCGCCTGAAGGCGTGACGCACATGGTTCATCACTGGTGACGACTCCATACCCTGCGCAGCGCACGGCGAACCCTGAGCGGTATCGCCAACAGACGTTCGAGACGGGCAACACGACGTTGCAGCGTCGCAATCTGCTGTTGCTGAACGACATCGGGCGGGTTGGTCCCTGGATGGTTCCAGCGCCATCCAGGCCCATTTTCGTTCTGAAGGGCGAAAAGTTCAGCGCCATAGCGTTCGTACAGAGAACGATGGCGAGCCACGATCCGGTCGTACATCTCCAGAATCTGGGCTTCGCTCAACGAGTGGTACATCGAGTCGCCGCGCACCCGGTAACGCACCAGAGGATCAGGGAGACTGACCCCAATGCATCCCTGCTCAACCATCGAAATCCAGGCATCATAATCTTCGAGCGCATATTGGAATGACGGGTCGTTCTGTCCCCACGCCAGAAAATCGCTCCGCCGCACAACAACAAACGCCGTCAGCATATTATGTGCCAGGAGGAAAGGGAACTCGGCGTTCCATGTGGGCCAGCAGGCATCGGCTTCGCCAAAGAAACGCACCCACGAGTAGACGAAACTGACATTGTCGTACCGTTGCAGCACATCGATGGCGCGCTCGAAAAAGGAAGGTTCAACCAGATCATCCGCATCGACGAACGCCAGAAACTCGCCGCGCGCTGTCTGCGCCCCACGGTTGCGTGCACGCGCCAGCCCACCGCGATCATAGCGGACGATGCGCGTCAGATCGGCGTATCTCCGGGTGATCTGTTCGAGTGCCGCCACGCTGGCAGGATCATCGCTCCCGTCATTGACAATGACAATTTCCATTGGGCGATAGGAAGAAGCAACGATACTGGCAACCGTCTCAGCGAGGTATTCCCCAAGGTTGTGGTAAGGCACAACAACCGAAAGCAACCCCGGAACTGTGTCTGGCATCGTCATGCGCACCGGCGGAGGGGTATCCGGCATCGGGTCAGGAAAGGATCGTCGCGGTCGCCTGTCGGCGATGACATGCTCGAAGTGCGCGATTCGTCGCGGCAGCACTGTTTCAAACGATGTCAGCGCCGTAATGCGCTCGCGTGCGCGCGCGCCGATCGCCTGCACCTGCTCGCTCGACAGTGATAATGCTCGTTCAATCGCAGCCGAACAATCACCCGACTTCTCCCAACTGAACAGAATCCCGGTATGTTCGTCGAACCCGATCATTTCCGCCTGACCGCCCGAGGTCGAGGCAATCACCAGTTTGCCCAGCGCCATTGCTTCGATACAGACATTCGGGTAATTTTCCCAGGTCGAAGGAACCACGACCGCCCATGCCCGTTCTAGCCGGCGCCAGAGCGCCTCTGGCGGCAGTGGTGCGCCGGTGATGACCAGACGCTTCGCGTCGATCCAGCGACGATAGCGCTGACGCAGCCAGGCGCCCACCGACATGCCACGCAGACCGAAGGGCGTATCATCCCCGATGAGAGTCAACCGAAAATCGCAACCGCGCGACCAGAGGCAATCACACGCCGCAACGAGTTCCATCACCCCCTTCCGCGGCTCCAGCCGCCCGAAGAACACAAGGTCGCCATGCTCCGGCGCAGACTGGAGCGACGGCAACGGCGGATAGGGGTAAGGAATGACCTCGATGGCGTTCAAAAGTTGCGGTATCTCTCCGGCGATCTCATTTGCCAGAAAGGCGCTTGGCGACAGTACGGCATCTGCTGAGAGCATACAGAACCGTTCCATCCGACCGATCCAGTACCCTGGCAACCGGTGGCGCGGTTGGCGATTCGCGCGCGTAATGCAAAAATCGGGGCTGTGAAGATGCAGCAGCAGCGGAACATCACTGAGCGGATGGCGCTCAACGAGCCGACGCTGAGTCAGGTAGTAAGGCAGCGCCAGATATTCCTGGCATTCGATTACATCAGGCAGGACGCCATCGCGCTGCACATACGACGCAACCCGTTCTGCTAGTTCATAACTCAGTGCAATCGGATATGCGAGGATATTGTACGGGAACGCCGGATTGTGGACGGTCGCATCCTTCGAGGTGTCAGGAGCGAGCGTCTGTCCTCGCGGCACGAAGCGGATCACGCGCACACCCGACGGCAATACATCTTCGCCTTCCATTTGATCAACCGCCACCACCGTCACCTGATGACCGGCGCGCGCAAACATATCGGCGGCATTGGCAACATAGCGCGCAATGCCGCCGACGACCGACGGGGGAAATTGTGATGTGAGCAGCCAGAGATTCATAATAATTGGTAATAGCCGCGCTCCTGTCCTTCACCTATCTTACCACAAGTGGAAGAAATGCCTCGTGTGTGGCGATGGTCAGGGTCACTTCATGCGAACGACCGACCTCACCGGCGCCATTCAACCCGATCACAACGAACGTGTACGTGGCGCCGCGCGTCAGACCGTTCAGGGTTAGCGTTGTGGTCGAGCCAGACTGGTTGATCGGCGATGGACCCTCAAGCGCGTCGCTCGCGCCAGCGCTCCTGGTATATTCGATACGATACTGTGTCACCGAAAGGTTCGGCGGTAGACGCCAGGAAAGGATCACACCACGCGGTATGGAAGAAAACGTGAGTGGTATTTCAGTCGAATACTCATCGGCGCCGACATCGCTGGCAGATCCGAAGGGGCGCTCCTGTCCATCGATATCGCTCGCGGTTGTGCTGTTCACCGCCTGATCTCTTGCCGCGGAACCGGGTTGAATGTGGTAATCGAAGTTCGGCGCGCCTGGCGAGACAAACTGCGGATTGCCGCCAAACGAGTTTTGCTCGCTGATCGGCGCGCCACTTTCGGCAGTGATATTTGGACTGCCGTTATTGAAGAACAGGACGCGACGGACGGTCGTCAGCTCGCTCTGGCTATTGGCGTAGATCGGCGAACCGGTATGGCTGGCGATGATGCTGTTGCTGATCTCGCCGTTGCAACCGGCTGACGATGATGTACCAACCAGTCTGACGGCCGCGCCAAGACCTGCGCTCGATCCCTGCAACACGTTACTGGCAATTGTCACGTGAGTCAACGTCATCTGCGTGTCAATGCAATCGATACCACCGCCGGTTGGCGTGACGCCATTCCCTGCCTGCGCGCTGTTTCCGGCGATAACAATGTTACTGGCAGTAAAAGCGCTGGCAACGCCGGGCGTGGTGATCAGATAGATGCCTCCACCCCCGCCATTGCCGCCAACGGTTGAGCCATTGACCCCCTGGACGCTGTTTTCCAGCACCTGTACATTTTCCATAGTCACAGCCGAGCCGGTCGAGAAAATGCCGCCGCCATGTCCTGCGCCGCCGTTCGCGCCGACGCCGCCTTTTGCGCTATTCCCTCGAATGACGCTATTTGTGATGCTGCCGGCGCTCAATTCGATTTTGATGCCGCCGCCAAGCCCCAGACCGCCCTGGTTGCCAGCATCGCCGCCCTCCGCCAGGTTACTGAGCACCTGAACATTGTTCAGTTCAAACGACGGAGTCAGTACAAAAAAGATGCCGCCCCCAAGTCCATCGGCAAACTGGATGCCGCCAGTCACACCCGCAGATCCCGGCGCATCGCCCGCGCGCGCGATGTTGTTCTCAACTCGCAGGTTTGTGGCGCGCACACGTGCGTTGATGGCGAAAAGACCGCCGCCGGACGCAATGCCGCCGCGCGGCGCTGAAGCGCTGTCATTTCCGCCGATGGCCTGGTTGTCGCGGATTATCACGTTTTCGAGCGTTGCGATCGCTGGATTGTTGGGAATGCCTCTTATGGACAGACCACCGCCACTTCCTGGAGACGTCGCAGGATTAGCATTTGTGTTGTCCTGCCCGCGCGCCACACTGTTCGTAATCGTGATGTTGCGTAACGTCAGGGTGCAACTATCGTTCAGAATTCCGCCGCCGGAGGGATCATCGCTCCGCACACGTCCACGGGTTACGGTCAACCCCTCGATAGTGACCAGACACTGTGCAGCATCGTATGTGCTGTTCGTCATCCAGATGCCACGCCGGACATTCTCGCCGTCGATGATTGTGACATTCGCCGTTGGATTGCTGACATTCCAGTCGCTGATCGAATACCCGCCGCGAATGGTGACGACGCCTCTGCGCCAGATGAACGCAACTGCCCGATTCGATGGGTAGGTGTATGTTCCCGCAGCCAGACGGATCTCACCGCTGTATCGACCAGTTGCGGGATTGACAATCCGTTCAAGACCGGCTTCGATCGAGCGACAGGGTTCACTCGTGCTTCCACATGTTGGCGTATCAGCTCCCGAAGGAGCGACATACACGACAGAACCAGAAGCAAACACGGCTGAAGGAAGGAGAAATGTCGCACCTACGATGGCGACGATGGCCACGAGCATGAGGGAGATGTGCCAATTGGGGGATTTCGATATCATAAGGAACCTCACCCACCATGTGTGTATCATAACCACAAGCAAGAGTAGACACTCTACAGCGCTCTGTAAAGCGGTACCATAGTACTGTCTGGAAATCGTCAGAGTTTGGCATACTGGAGAGACCTTGGAGGGGTATCCTTACACGCTGGCTGCGATTGGGAGAAGAGGTCAGGGGGATGAGGGATCGTAGGGGCGTGCCGCCTGTTCCCCCACCCCCAACCCCTCCCCCGTCGCTCCCCCGCCAGGGGGAGAGGAGCAACGTTCCCCCCGTCTCCCCTGGTGGGAGAAGGGGGCGGGTGGGGGTGGGGGGACCAGCGGGCGACCCTATCCCCTCTTCCCCCCTCCCCCCTTCTCCCACGAGGGGAGA